>NZ_JQNK01000007.1 GCF_000745215.1 Methylosinus sp. PW1 | reverse complement strand
TTCTCCTCGCCTTCGACCGCGATCTTGCGGCGAGGGCGCGCGAGGTGAGATGCGCGCGCTGCGGCGGCGCGCTTCATTCAGGCAATTTCCTGCGCAAGCCCAGAGGCGGTCCCGCCGGGCTCGGCGCAGACCACAATTTGCGCTTCAGCTTCTGCTGCGCTGTGCAGGACTGCCGCAAGCGCGCGACGCCCTCGTCGTTCCGGTTTTCTCGGGGCGCAAGGTGTTTCTCAGCGCGGTCGTCGTGCTGGTTTCGGCGATACGCAATGGCGCGGCGGCGTCGGTTCGCGAGCTCTCCAACCTTGTCGGCGCAAGCCGCAACACGATTCAGCGCTGGCGCCAATGGTGGCGCGATGTCTTCGCCGCAAGCCCGTTCTGGAGGGTGGCCGCGGCCGCCTTCATGCCGCCCGTCGCCCGAGAGGAGCTGCCGACGGCGCTCCTGGATCGCTTTTCCGGCGCCACCGCCGAACGACTGACCGCGCTGCTGCGATTGCTTTTGCCGATCACCGGAGGGCCGCGCCGATGCTCGCTGCATGAGGGTTTTCGTCGGCCCGCAGAAGACGCCCGTCGCGGGTCGACGGCCCCGCCGTTACCGTCCGCCAGTCCACTCCAAGGAGCGTCGGCATGGCGAAAGGCGGGTGCACGAGCAATGGGCGCAGCTGCGCTTTTCGGTGATCGGGCAGCTTCTCGCTGCGCCGCCCGAGAAGGGCGCGCTCCGTTCGGCGCTCGTTGAGCTTGCGGCGCGCGAATGGCGCCATCCAACGACCGGCGCGCCGGTGCGCTTTGGCGCCTCCACGATCGAGCGCTGGTATTATCGGGCGCTCGGAGAGCGTCAGGACCCTATCGCCGTCCTGCGCCGCAAACGTCGCCAGGACGCCGGCCAGCAGACAGCGCTCGGCGTGCCGCTGCGCCAGGCGCTGCTCGCCCAATACGCTGCGCACAAGAGCTGGAGCGTCAGGCTGCACTGGGACAATCTGGTCGCCTTGGCTTCGAGTCGGCCCGAGCTTCAACCCGTGCCGTCTTATGCGACCGTCCTTCGCTTCCTCAGGGCCAATGGTCTGGACAAACGCCGGCCGCTCACCTCGCGGCTGACGGCGGGCGCATTGCGGGCCGAGGCGCGCCTCGAGCAACGCGAGGTCCGCAGCTACGAGGCCGAATATGTCAACGGCCTGTGGCATTGGGATTTCCATCACGGCTCGCGCAAGGTGCTGACGCCGCGTGGCGAGTGGCGCACGCCAATGTTGCTCGGCATTCTCGACGACCGTTCGCGACTCGCCTGTCATCTGCAATGGTATTTGGCGGAGACGGCCGAGAACGTCGCGCATGGTCTGTCACAGGCGATCCAGAAGCGCGGCCTGCCGCGCGCCGCGATGAGCGACAATGGCGCGGCGATGACTGCGGCGGAGATCCGCGAGGGCCTCGGCCGGCTCGCAGTCCTGCACCAGACGACGCTCCCCTATAGCCCCTATCAGAACGCCAAGCAGGAGGCGTTTTGGGGTCCAGTCGAAGGCCGGCTGATGGCCATGTTGGAGGATGTGCAGGACCTCAGCTTGGCGACGCTCAACGAGGCGACGCAGGCCTGGGTCGAGTACGAGTACAACCGCAACATCCATTCGGAGATCGGCGAGGCGCCCGTCACGCGTTTTCTCGCCGGCCCCGAGGTGACGCGGCCGAGCCCCGACAGCGCGAGCCTCAAGCTGGCCTTCACGAGGACCGAGCAGCGGACGCTGCGCAAGAGCGACGGCAGCCTCCTGATCGAGGGCCGCCGCTTCGAGGCCCCGAACCGCTACCGCCACCTCACGCGCCTGGAGGTCCGCTTCGCCAGCTGGGACCTCGGCTGGGTCCATCTCGTCGACGCGCAAACCGGCGCGGTGCTGTGCCGGCTGTTCCCGCAGGACAAGACCAAGAACGCCGATGGGCGCCGCCGGTCGCTGGAGCCGATCGCGGCGGAGCCCATCGCCATCAAGCCTGCCGGTGGCATGGCGCCACTGCTCGCCAAGCTCATGGAGCAGCGGGCTGCAACGGGGTTGCCGCCCGCCTACCTGCCCAAGGACGAAGGAGAAGAGTCTTGAACCCCAAACTATTGGCGCTCTACGGCCTCAAGTGGAACCCCTTCGCGCCGGGCGCGCCGACCGAAGCGTTGTTCGCCACGCCGCGCCTGCGCTCCTTCTGCTGGCGCGTGGCGCAACTCGCCGAGGAGGGCGGCTTCGCCCTCGTCACCGGCTCGCCCGGCGCCGGCAAGTCCGCCGCCCTGCGCATCCTGGCCGAGCATCTGGCGACGCAGCGCGACGTCAAGGTCGGCGTGATCAGCCGTCCCCAGGCCGGCATCGGCGACTTCTATCGCGAGATGGGCGATCTCTTCGGCGTCGAGCTTCGCCCGAACAACCGCTGGGGCGGAGCCAAGAACCTGCGACAGCGTTGGCAGGCTCATATCGACGACTCTCTCAATAGGCCCGTCCTGATCGTCGACGAGGCCCAGGAGATGCTGCCGCTCGTCCTGAGCGAGCTGCGCTTGCTGTCCTCGGCAAAACTCGATTCCCATATTCTGTTGACCGTCGTTCTGGCGGGAGACGGACGGCTCGTGGAGCGTCTGCGGTCCGACGAGCTTCTCCCGCTCGGCAGCCGCATCCGAGTTCGCCTCGCTATCGACCGGGCGACGCCGCAGGAGCTGCAGGATTGTCTCAGACACGCCTTGCAGCAGGCCGGCGCGACGACGCTGATGACCCCGGAGCTGATCGTGACCCTCTGCGATCACTCCCAGGGCAATCTGCGCGCGCTCATGACGCTTGCGGGCGAGCTGCTCGCGACGGCCGCCGAGCGTGACGCCCGACAGATCGACGAGAAGCTGTTTTTCGAGACTTGCGCCATGGCCCCTCCGCCCGCCCCGCTCTCGACTGCGGCCGGAACTCGGCGTAGACGATGACGCCGCTTCCCGTCACGCCCGCCCATCAGCTCGCCGATCGCCCTCCAGACAAGGACTGGCTGGTCACGGGGTTGTGGTCCCAAGAAGCGGTCGGCATCATCGGCGGCGAGCCCAAATGCTGCAAATCCTTCCTCGCGCTAGATCTGGCCGTCGCCGTCGCCGGCGGCGCGCCCTGCCTGAGGCGATTTGGCGTACCCAAGCCCGGCCGCGTCCTGCTATACGCCGCCGAGGACGCGGCGCACATCGTCCGGCGCCGGATCGAGGGCATCGGCGCTGCGGCCGGCCTCTCCATCTTTGATCTCGACATCCAGGTCATCACCGCCCCGTCGCTGCGCCTCGATCTCGACGCCGATCGCGCCAGCCTCGAGGAAACCATCGCGCGGCTGGAGCCGCGCCTGCTCATCCTCGACCCCTTCGTGCGCCTGCATCGCATCGACGAAAACATCAGCGGCGAAGTGGCGCCGCTGCTGGCGTTCCTGCGTCAGCTCCAACGCCGTCACGGCCTCGCCGTGATCCTCGTCCACCACGCGAGAAAGAACGCGAGCAGCATGCGTGCGGGCCAAGGCCTACGTGGTTCCTCAGAGTTCCATGCCTGGGGCGACTCCAACCTCTATCTCCGCCGAGACGGCGACGCGCTCACCCTGACCGTCGAGCACCGCGCCGCGTCGGCCATGCCCGCCATCAGGCTCGAGCTCACCGAGCGCGCCGACGCGCTCGCCCTCGAGGTCGTGGACGGCAGGCCACAACCCGCACAGGGCGCAGAAGCACGCTCGATCGACGAGCGCATCGTCGCGGCCCTCGCGGAAGCCGGCGCGCCGCAGCCCTTTGCCGATCTGCGCGCCTTGTGCCGCGTGCGCACCACCACGCTCTATCAGCGTCTGGCCGCCATGGCCGCCGCGGGCCGCATCGTCAAATCGACGGACGGCTATCGCCTCGCCACGGGCTGAGTGATACGCCGCGATAAACGGCCGCAACCAAATCAGCCCCGCTGTGGCCGCATGCCCTCTCAAGTCACTCAGACGTTGACTTCCCACTTCCGCTTCCCACCACCCCTACAGCGTGCGGGAAGCGGAAGTGGGAAGCCCATCAAAAAGCCTGATGAGCACGACATCAGAAACCGTGATCACACTCACGGCCACCGCAGCGAAGACCGTCCTTGCGACAGTAGGAATAGCGTCGATTGAGCTCGTCGGGTTCGAACATCTCCACGTCACGGAAACCGATCTCGAGACGCCGGTCGCGCAGGGCGCCGCTGTCCGTAGTTCACGAGCGCGAGTCGATTGGTGGAGAGATATTCATTCAAATCGTTGATGCGCCGCCGAGCTGTGGCGGCGCCTCCGATGTCCCCAACATGAGCGGCGTCAAACCAATGGCTTAGGCTAGCCAAGCGCCCGAAACATGCGCTCGGGCCACTTCGACTTCGGTCTCCGTCGCTTCGTCACCAAAGTCGACGATAAACTTCACCCGCCAAACCGAGCTTTGCATAGGCTCGCCATCTCCAAAAAGCCGACCTCAACCCTCGAAAATCTACATCCTCCCACGATATTGTATGGTCTCACGAGGAGGCCGTCGCAATGAGCACGCTGACCAAGCTCGCGCTCGGCATGATGGGGCGGCTGCGTCCGAAACCTGCGCGAGACGTCGCTGCAGCGCAGATCGCGCTTCCCCCTCCGCACAAGGAAGGCGGAATGCCATTGATGGAGGCGCTCGCCGAGCGGCGTTCGTCTCGGGAGTTTGCGCCTGACGAGCTGTCCTTGCAGCTCTTGTCAGACCTGTTGTGGGCCGCGGACGGCGTGAATAGAGCCGAAGGCGGACGGACTGCGCCCTCCGCTTTGGACGCTCAGGAAATCGACGTCTATGTCGCGCTGCCTTCCGGCGCTTATCTCTATATCGCAGCCACGCACGCCCTGGAGCTGCTCGCAGCGAGCGACATGAGGCGCGTGACCGGCTATCAGGATTTCGTCGATGACGCGCCGCTCGATCTGGTGTTCGTCGCCGACCATGCGAGAATGGCGCTCGTGCCGGTCGCTCAGCGTGAGAGCTTCGCCTCGGTCGCGGCCGGCGCGATCTCGCAGAATGTATATTTATTCGCGGCGAGCGCGGGCCTCGCCACTGTGATCCGCGCCTGGATCGATCGCGAGGCGATCGCGCAGGCGCTGGGGCTCGACCACGACCATCAGGTGCTGTTGTCATAGACAATCGGCTATCCGAAGAAGACGGAGTGAATTCCCCGATGCGCATCGACCCGGCCTTCCTATTCGACCTCGACGGCACGCTGGTCGACAGCGTCTATCAGCACGTCCTCGCCTGGAAAAAGGCGCTCGACGCGGAGCACATCGATTTGTCGGTCTGGCGCATTCATCGCAAGGTCGGCATGAGCGGGGGCTTGTTCGTCAACCAGCTGCTGCGCGAGACGGGCATGGAGATCGACGCCGAACGCGTGCGCCGCTTGAGCGCCGCCCACGCCGCCGCTTATCTCGAGATCGCCGACGGCGTGCGTCCGCTCCCGGGCGCGCGGGAGCTCCTCGCATGGCTCACCGACGCCGGCGTCCCCTGGGCGATCGCGACGAGCGGTCGCATGGAGACCGCGCGCGTCAATCTCGCCGCGCTCGGCGTCGATCCCGCTCGCACGCCGGTCGTCACCCGCGACCAGGTCGCACACGCCAAGCCCGACCCAGACCTCTTTCTCGCCGCCGCAGAACGGCTGAACGCGCCCATCGCGACGGCGTTCGTCGTCGGCGACAGCATCTGGGACATGTTCGCCGCGACCCGATGCCGGGCGCTGGGCGTCGGACTTTCTGAGCGGGGGCTACGGCTCCGACGAGCTTCGGCAGTCGGGCGCGTTTCGCGTCTATGACGACCCCGCCGATCTACTGTTCCACATCGACGAGATCGGTGGAAGGAAGTGACGTTCGGTCGCTCTGCTCGCGCTCGCTAGAATGAGCCATATATAGTCGTCGCGGTCGTTGTGGTCCGACGACAAGAAGAGCGGACTTCGAGATTTGAAGCGAGGGGAGTCGCATGATCGACATGGCGCGGCAAATCGTCTGGTTCGAGGAAGTGACGCGCGACGATGTTCCGAGCGTCGGCGGAAAGAACGCCTCGCTCGGAGAGATGATTTCCCGACTCACCGAAAAAGGCGTTAGGACGCCCTCTGGATTTGCGACGACGGCGCAAGCCTATTGGCGCTTCATCGACAGCAATGGCGCGCGGAATGTCATCGCCGCGACGCTCGACGACCTCGCTTCCGGCCGCATCGTGCTCGCCGACGCCGGTCGAACAATTCGTAACGCCATTCTACGCGGCGAATGGTCGAGCGAAATGGCGAGCGCCATCGTCGAGGCCTATCGCGAGCTGGGTCGGCGCATCGGCAGGGACGCGCCCGATGTCGCGGTGAGGTCGAGCGCAACCGCCGAAGACCTGCCGAATGCGAGCTTCGCGGGACAGCAGGAGACCTATCTGAACATTCGTGGCGAGCGGGCCCTGCTCGACGCCTGTCGGCGGTGCTACGCCTCACTCTTCACGGATCGCGCGATAAGCTATCGCAAGGCGCAGGGTTTCGACCATATGAAAGTCGCGCTATCGATCGGCGTGCAGATCATGGTCCGGTCCGACACAGGCGGCGCGGGCGTGATGTTCTCGCTGGACACGGAGACAGGCTTCGACAAGGTCGCGCTCATCAACGCCTCTTGGGGGCTCGGCGAGAATGTCGTGCAGGGCGTAGTGGACCCGGATGAATATGTCGTGTTCAAGCCGTTCCTTTCCAATGCGTCACTGTCGCCGATCATCGAGAAGAAGCGCGGCAGCAAGCTGATGAAGATGATCTATGCGCAGGTCGGCGATCAGCCGACGCGCAATGTTCCGACGTCCAAGGCCGAGCGCGCCTCCTTCGTGCTCGCAGAGGAGGACATTCTGACTCTGTCTCGCTGGGCCTGTCTGATCGAGGACCATTATGGCCGGCCAATGGATATGGAATGGGCCAAGGATGGCGAGACCGGCGAGCTCTTCATCGTCCAGGCGCGTCCGGAGACGGTTCAATCGCGACGCGAGGCGAGCGCGCTGAAGTCTTATCGCATAGGCAAGAAAGGCCGCAGGATCTGCACGGGATTGGCGATCGGCGACGCGGTGGCGACCGGCAAGGTCTGCGTCATAGAGGATGTTCACGACATTGGTCGCTTCGTCGACGGCGCCATATTGGTCACGCGCACGACCGATCCGGATTGGGCGCCCATCATGAAGCGGGCCGCGGCGATCGTGACCGAGCATGGCGGGCGCACCTCGCATGCGGCTATCGTCAGCCGCGAGCTCGGATTGCCGGCGATCGTCGGCGCGCCGGATGCGACGCGACTGCTCCACGACGAGCAGATCGTCACCTTGTCCTGCGCCGAAGGCGACACGGGATTCGTTTATGATGGCGTTGCCGAGATCGAGATCGAGGAGCTCGATCTCGCCGCCGTTCCGGCGACGCGCGTCGAGGTCATGCTCAATCTCGCCGATCCCGCCGCGGCCTTTCGATGGTGGCGTCTTCCTTCCGACGGAGTCGGTCTCGCGAGGATGGAGTTCGTCATCAACAATCATATCAAGATCCATCCGATGGCGCTCGTCCATTATGATTCATTGACGGACGAGGCGGCCAAAAAGATCATCGCCGAGGCGACGGTCGGTTACGAGAACAAGAGCGACTATTTCGTCGAAGGGCTCTCGCGGGCGCTCGGCCGCATCGCCGCCTCCGTTCATCCGCGGCCGGTCATCGTGCGCATGAGCGATTTCAAGACCAATGAATACGCCGCTCTGATCGGCGGCGCCCAATTCGAGCCCAGGGAAGAAAATCCGATGATCGGCTTCCGCGGCGCGTCGCGTTATTACTCTCCGCGCTATCAAGAAGGGTTCGCGCTCGAATGCCGCGCCATACGCCGACTTCGCGAAGAAATGGGATTTGCGAATGTCATCGTGATGATCCCCTTCTGCCGGGCGGTCAAGGAGGCGGATCGCGTGCTCGATGTCATGGTGGCCAATGGGTTGAAACGCGGTGAGAACGGGCTTCAGGTCTATGTCATGTGCGAGATTCCCTCTAATGTCATTCTCGCCCGCGCCTTTGCGGAGCGCTTCGATGGTTTCTCGATCGGCAGCAATGATCTCACGCAGCTCACTCTCGGCGTCGACCGAGACTCGGCGGAGCTCTCCGATCTGTTCGACGAGAGGGACGAGGCGGTGAAATGGATGATCCGCACCGTCATCGACGCCGCGCGCGAGGCAGGAGCCAAGGTCGGGCTGTGCGGGCAAGCGCCGAGCGACCATCCCGATTTCGCTGAATTCCTGGTCGAATGCGGGATCGATTCCGTGTCGGTGACGCCCGACAGCTTCGTCGTCGTGAAGCAGCATGTGGCGGCTGCGGAAAGTTGATCGAGCGCGACCCGTTCAATAATCGATGACCATCCGGCTGAAATTCGCCGAGGAGATCACATCGCCGTCGATAATGCAGGATTGTCCATCCGCACATGCGCGCTTGGCCCCGGGGAAGCGTATCGTGACGCGCTTGGGCGGCGGCCCGGCCGAGGCCAGTTCGATCGTCGCCCTGGATTTCGTCCGGCAGGCCCGCAGATCGACGACGCCGAAGGCCGTCGGCAGATCCCGAAGAGTGATCCCCTCGCCGTCCCACCAATGGTCCGGCGCGCCGCGGAACAGCTCCAAGGCGTCGCCGTTTTCGCGCAGCAGCATTCCTCGTATCGCAGTGACGAACTCCGCCCCGACCCAAGTGTGCGGCATGTCACCGATATATTGCGGCGCGCGAGGCGGGCTCCAGACCACTTCGGCCCAGTGCCGCCAATTCTCGGGCCGCCGGCAGGAAAGTAGCAGCTCGAGCAAACCGAATGCGTCCTCGAGCCGGCCGAGGGACACGAAGGCGTTCAGATTGCGAACGACATAGGGCGTGAAGCTCCCCGCAAAATCCGGAGCGCCGAGCGATTTTATTTGCGCGGCGCAAAGGTCGTAGGTCGCCGCCAGCAGCTCGGTCGGAAGAACATCCTCCACGCGGCACGGCTCGAAGGCGATGGAGGTCGAGGTGGGATCAACGTCCTCGCGATCGGCCGAGCCCGCGATCATCCCCTTGCCCATGAGTTCGGAGGTCATGCGGAGCGAGTGAGCGAGATCTTCGGCGAATTCCTTCGCCTTCGCTCGCGCCTGCGCCGCTATTTCTCTTTCGCCTGCCGCGTCGGCGAGAAAGGCGCAGCCCCGAAAGGCGCCCAATGCGAAGAAGTCGTCCCAATAGCTGTAACTCGGCTCGCCATAGCCCTCATGACTGAGGGAAGGCGGCAAGAGACCGTGGAAACGGGACCTAGGGCCATGCTGCGCGTTGGTTCGGGCGCAAAGCTCCTCGATGAAGCGCGTCGCTCGGACCACGGGCTCGAGGACGGCGGTCAGAAATGCGCGGCTCCTCGCGATCCGATACGTCTCCGCCGCGACGCAGACGAACTCTCCCTGCGCGTCGAATTCGATATCGCTTCCGTAACCCCGATTTATCGCGCCATTCTCGTCGAGAATGGGCGGCCTTGGTCACCGAGGCCGACGTGGTGACAGGGTTCAAGCTGTGAACAAGCGCCTGAGATTGACCCTCTCCCTCTGCGCGGAAGAAACGAGGCCGGCGCGCGGTCAGTCGTGGGAGACGGCGAACTCGCCAGCGACGCAAGGTCGGTTGTCTCGACAGAACGAGGCCTTTTAATTCCTGGTCATTTGTTTGCGTTTGTGAACGGCGAGGTCGCGCCAAGCGCGGACCCGCGCCGTCGAGCGGGATGAGATTTCCAGAATTTATTCAGCTATCATATTGGAACCGGCTTCTGAGAAACCTTCTTCTGTCGCTCATCGGCGGAGCGGTGATTTCCGTATGATCTGCCTGAGAGAATCGAGATCGATAGGCTTCACGAGATGGTAATCGATGCCCGCCTCGGCGGAACGCTCGTAGTCTTTCGACTGGCCGAATCCCGTCGTAGCGACCAGCAGAGACTTTGATGTCGCTTCGAGGCGACGCAACCGTCGCGCCAGTTCGTAACCATCCATATCCGGCAGGCCAACGTCCAGCAACACGATGTCGGGCGCCTGTTCGGCAGCGCTCTCCAGGGCGCTGCGCCCGTCGCACGCAATTGAAACGCGGTGACCTTCCATTTCCAACAGCATCTTCATGCTGTCGAGCACATCGCGATAGTCATCGACCAACAGGATGGTTCGTCCTGCCGTAGGGACGTTCTCAGGACTCTCATCGACCGCAATGACCGCGCCAGCCGATTCGGCGAGAGGCAGCGTCACGAGGAATTCCGCGCCTTTTCCCAAACCGTCGCTGCGAGCCTTCACAGCGCCGCCGTGCAGCTCGGCGAGACGTCGCACCAGCGTGAGACCGAGCCCCAAGCCGGCGATATGATTTCGACCCGACGGCTCGACCCGCGAGAAGACGTCGAAGATGCGGGTCAGGGATTCGGGAGACAGGCCGATTCCATTGTCCTTGATCGATACGAGGCCGTCGTGACCGTCTCGACTCAGGGAAACGCGAATGCGGCCATTCTCATGGGTGTATTTGGCGGCGTTATCGAGAAGGTTCGAGAAGATCTGAACGAGGCGGACGTCGTCACCCTCGACCTCCAGCGCCGCGCAGCTCTGCTCGACCTCGAGCTCGTGGCGGTGCTCCTTGATCGTGAAATCGACATTGGCGATCGCGGCGTCGACGATGTCGCGCAGCTCGACGCGTTTTTTCGTCAACTCCATCTGTCCGGAGCTTATCTTGGCCACGTCCAGCAGTTCGTCGACGAGGCGGGTCAAATGAAAAACTTGCCGCTCTGCAATTTCACGAATTCGTCGAAGCTCGGAATTGTCGGGAAGCAGCTTTGCGAAAAGCACCATGGTGTTGCGCAAAGGCGCCAGCGGATTGCGAAGCTCGTGACCGAGTATGGCCAAAAATTCGTCTTTGCGCTGGCTCGCGCCACGCAACACTTCCGCCTCCTGCTGCGCGAGCTCCTTGGCCTTTCGGTCGGTGACGTCGGCGCTCATGCCCACCCAGCCGCACAACTTGCCGGCTCCGTCGCGCAAGGGCACGATTCGCGAATGCACACAGCGCCAGCCGCCGCTCGCATATCGTAGGCGGAACTCGGCGTTGAGCGGCGTTTGTGTCGAGATACAATTTTGCCAGCTTGTCGCGACTTGGTCGCGGTCGTCTGGGTGTACCGCATCGACCCAACCCATTCCGCGCATTTGCTCCGGCGCTTGTCCCGTGAATTCGCGCCAGCTCGGCGAGTCCTCGACGACTTTGCCCTCGGCGTCTGTGGACCAGACCGCCTGGGCGGAGGCGGCCACGAGGGCGCGGAATTTCTCTTCGCTGTTGCGAGCAGTGAGCTCGGCGTCCTTCAGCTGCGTGATCTCCACCAGCGTGATCACCACGCCTTGAATCTGATCGGAAGACGACCGGTAAGGAACGATCCGCGTCAGATACCACTCGCCGCTCTCGCTCTGGATTTCCCGCTGGATCGGCACAAATCGTTCGAGGACGGACAGCGCGTCCTCTTGGAGCTGGCCGTATCCGACGCGGTGGCGTAGTTCCGTGATGGGGCGGCCGCTATCGCTGGCCCGGACATTGAACAAATCGCGCGCGCGCGGCGTCACTCGCAGGATTCGTAGCTCTCGATCGAGAAACAACGTGGCGATTTCCGTCGCCGCCATCAGGTTTTGAAGATCGCCGGTGAGTTGGCTCAGCTCCTCGACTTTGTGCCGATTCTCTTGATTGACGGTCTGCAGCTCCTCGTTCATGGACTGCAGCTCTTCCTTGCTGGTCTCCAGCTCCTCCATCGTGGAGCGCAGCTCCTCATTGATGGACTGCAACTCCTCATTGCCCGCCCGCATTTCCTCCTGTGAGGTCTCGTATTGCTCGATGACGGCGCGCAGACGCTCCCTGGTCGCGTCCAGCTCCACCCGCGCCTCGGCCGCCTCGGGCCCGAGAGGAACGGACGGCGCGCTGTCGAACGCCTCATATTCATCGAAGATCACGAGATGCAGACTACCCAGCTCGGCGTCTTTCGACGGCCGCACATGGATGACGACTTGCGTCGGTTTGCCGTCCAGCTCGATCGCGACAGGGCGGGAGTGGATGCTCTCGCCATTCCGGGCCGCCGCGTGCAAGGCCGCCCGCAGCTCGACGCGCAGCTCCTCGCGCGCAAGGCGAAAGACGCTGGCCGAGAGTTCGCCTCCAGGAACCTGCAAATATCGCCCGACGTGCTCAGAGGCGTGAACGATGCGGAAGTCCTGATCGACGAGCAGGCTCGGCGGCGCATAGCGCTCGACCATTTTCTGGTGCAGGGCGCCGTAACTGAGGGTGGGCTCCAAACGCAGGCTCGGGGCATCGAAGCGGCCGACGCGGCCGAGCGTCTGGGGAAACACCGGCAATCGGGGCTCCGGCGCGGGCACGTTGCGACGCACGAAGACGCCGTGCTGCTTGCTCTTGGGCTGGAACAAGGCCGTCCGATCGATCGACTCGGAGGGGCCGAGCAGAAGCAACCCCTCTGGGTTGAGCGCATAATGAAACAGGTCGATGACGTCGTTTTGCAATTCGCGCTGAAGGTAGATCAGGAGATTGCGGCAGATGATCAGGTCGAGGCGGGAAAAGGGGGGATCGCGAAGGAGATTATGATTTGCGAATACCACGATTTCGCGCACGTCCTTGCGGATGCGGTAGTTGGTGTCTTCTCGCACGAAAAACCGTTCGAGGCGCTCCGGGGAGACTTCAGCCTCGATCGAGTCCGCATATTCTCCTTCTCGCGCCCGGCGCAGCGAGAGCTCATGCAGGTCGCTGGCGAAGATCTCGATCTTCGGCGCATCCGTCACTCGTCCAGCCTGTTCGAGCATCAGCATGGCGACGCTATAGGCTTCTTCGCCCGTCGCGCATCCGACCGACCAGACGCGGATCGCTTCCGAGCTGGTCTTGCCCTCGAACAATCGCGGAACAATCTCCTTTTCGAGATAGTCGTAGACCTCAGCGTCGCGGAAGAACCTCGTGACAGTGATCAGGAACTCCTCGGCCAGCAATTGCGCCTCGGTCGCGTCACCACGTAAGAAATCCAGATAATCTTCCAGCAGCTCTTTTTGATTCAACTGCATGCGCCGCCGAATGCGGCGCAGCACGGTTGACCTCTTATATTTGGAAAAGTCTAAATTGGTCCGCGTCCGAACTTCCGCCAGAACGCTCTGCAAGAGCTGATAATCGCGCGCGGGCGCCCCTTCCGGCGGTTCCGCGATTTCAATGCGAGGCCGGGTCGTCGCGAAGCGCACTATGCGCCACTGCATGTCCGCGAGCGGCAGCACAAAATCGACAATCCCGGTCGCAATGGCGTTTTGAGGCATGGAATCGAACTGCGATTCCTTGGGGTCCTGCACGATCGTGAGGCCGCCGTGCTCCTTGATCCTCCTGAGGCCGAAGCTTCCGTCCGCGCCGGTTCCCGACAGAATGACGCCGACGCAGCGGTCGCCTTGAGCTTTGGCCAAGGTTTCGAAGAAATGGTCGATCGGCGCCCGCTCTTCACGACGCTCCTCGATTTTTGAGAGACGCAGGTGACTGTCGATCGCGGAAAGATTGTAGCCCGGCGGGATGACGTAGACGTGGTTCGGCTCGACCTCCAAATCTTCGGCCACCTGCGAGACAGGCATCGAGGAAAAGGGCAGCAATATCTCGGCCAGCAGGCTCGGTTGGCTAGCCTGTAGGTGCATGACAATGACAAAAACAAAGCCGCTGTCGCTCGGCAGGGTGGGCAGCAGAGTCTTGAGCGCCTCGAGCCCGCCGGCCGAAGCGCCAATTCCCACGATCATCGGGAGCGAAGATTCAGTTTGTGGCATCGGTCCCCGCCAGACCGCCCGCCGAAACCCAGCGCGGCCTTAAAGAGGTATCTGTTCCCCCGGGCGGGACGTAGGTCAACCGGAAAAGGCCTCGACCGTCGCGTTCTGGTCGAGGTGGGGCCGTCCGCACTGGGGTCGATTCTGTTGAAAAACCCGTTGCGTGGACCGACTCGGCGTGATTCCATTTTTTTTCACAATTCGCGAAAAGATCCTGCCGATAATGGGCGGTCAATCCGCCGATCAGGGTCATCACTGCTATGCGGTCAAGCTGGATGAGAGGTCCCCGAGAGGTTTTGATGTCGCAAATTTCGGAAAACGCCAGATACGCGGCTCGCAGTCTTTGATTTTACTGACCACGATTTTCTAATTTTGCCAGGAAATCATAGCTTGCCCCATCAGAACCCGAGCGACTAATGCGCTCCATCCCTCAGATGACAGCCCACGCCCTATATCGCCCGCGTCCGGTCAACTCGCGAAGGTTCGACGAGAGTTTCCCCGGCGGCCGACGCCGCGTGAACCATGCTATGTGACAGCACAGCGTCAGGAAAGGCGGCGACGATGTTCCACGATCCCGACTTCACGCCATTCGAACCGGCCGAGCGGCCGAGCTATGCGAATTCCGTTAGCAATTACCTCAAGAACTGGCCGGCCGCGTCCTATCGCGAAGGGTTCTCGACTCTTCCTGGCGTGTGGAAATCGTCTCCGCCCACCGTGTTCTTGACTGATCCGGCGCTGATCCAGGAGCTACTCGTCGAGCGCGCCGACCAGTTCACGCGCGCCCGCATCAGTGCGCGAGCTTTCTCGGCGCTGATGGATCCGGCGAGCCTGTTCCTTGCGGAAGGGACGGATTGGCGGTGGCAAAGGCGGGCGGCGGCGCCGGCCTTCCGCCACGAGAACCTGCTCGCGTTCGTGCCGATTTTCGCCGCCTGCGCGACGGCCCGGGCGCTGGAGTGGCGCACGGCCGGAGCCCTCGACGCCGTCGACGTGCACAAGGCGATGACGCGCACCACGTTCGACGTGATTTGCGAGGCGGTGCTGGGGGATCCCGTCGCTTTCGACCGTGACGCCTTTCTCGCGGCGCTCACCGACGCCTTCGGAGGCTTTTCCTGGCAGGCGCTCTTCGCGGCTTTCGGCCTGCCGCGATGGGCCCCGCATCCGGGCTATTACCGGATGCGCGCCGCCGTCATGCATCTCAATTCGGAGGCCGCGCGGATCATCGCCGCGCGCCGCGCCGCGGGTTCCGGGGGACGGAACGTGCTCGCCCTACTGCTCTCCGCGCGCGATCCCGAGACGGGCCGCGTCATGACGGACAGCGAGCTCGCCTCCAACCTCTTCACCTTCATCGCGGCCGGACATGAGACGGCGGCGATCGCGCTAGCCTGGAGTTTGTGGCTGATTGCGAAGGATCAGACGACGCAGGAGCGCTTGCGCCAGGAGGTCGCCGACGTCGCCGGAGCCCACGAAATCGGGCCGGACGACGTCGACAAGCTCGTCTTCACGCAGCAGGTCGTGCAGGAGGCCCTCCGGCTCTTTCCGCCGGCGCCCGGCCTAACACGCCAGGCAAAGGAGGACACGCAAATCGGCCCCTATCCGATCTCGAAGAAGTCCTCGGTCTTCGTCGCGATCTGGTCGCTGCATCGCAACGAACGGCTGTGGGAGGAGCCCACCGCCTTCGATCCGGACCGTTTCGCGCCGGAGAAGGCGAAGGCGCGGCATCGCTTCGTCTATCTGCCGTTTGGCGGCGGGCCGCGCGTCTGCATCGGTATGAGCTTCGCGATGCTCGAGATCACGACTATTCTCGCGACGCTCGTGCGGGAGCTCCGTTTCACGACCGTTCCGGGATTCCGCGCCGACGTCGCGCCCAACGTCACGCTGCGCCCCAAGGGTGGCCTGCCGCTGAAGATCGAACGCGTTGGCCGGTCGGCGTCGTCGGGGCGCGCGGCGGGTCACTCCCCGACGTAGGCCGCCTCCCTGGAGGCGAGATCGAGCTTCGACACGGTCAGCATGTCGTGTAAAGCACGCGCGACGCCGGCCTCGTCGGGGCGGCCCAAGATTTCCGGTCGGCGCTGTGAATCGGCGCGATCGTGTGACCCCTGGCAGGCACGAAATTGCAATGACTTATGGCGCCGATCGGCGTCGAGCACCCACGCCGAACAACATTTGAGCGCAACGCGCCGTCGCCGGCCTCAGCCAGCAAGATCTCGCTATCGGCGCCAACGACTGACGCGTTCCATCCATCAGATGACAGCCCACGCCCTGTATCGCCCACGTCCGGTCAACTCGCGAAGGTTCGACGAGAGTTCGCCGATCATCGTGGTGGCGGCTTGTTGAGAGACCCGGAGTTCCTTGGCGGCAAAAGGGACGGTGACGACCGGCGAAGCAAGACACAAATCGACGAGTTGCGGCATCCTCGAATTCGCTCTTCGGTCTTTACACTTTCTGAGCAGGAGCTCGCGCGCGAGCGTCAATCTGTCGAGTTCCTTCGAGTCCGCCTTCGCCATCGTCTCGATTGCACACGCGAACGCGACCAATCGCGATTCAAAATCATCCCGCCCAACGCGGCGATATTTGGCCTGTCGAAATCCCGAATGCAGCGCGGTGAGATAGTGCCGGGTCTTTCCCCGGGAACGTAGCAAGGCTGCGGCGAGCAAGGGACCGAGCCAAGCGCTGCGCTGTAACGGCTCGATCTCTTCCCAAGCGTCGAGCGCGACGCTTGCGGCCATCAAGGGCGGAAGGTTCTGAGTTCGGCCGAGTCGATCGCGCCACTCCGCGACGCGGGCCTCCTCGTCCCAATCTTCGTCGTAAACCAAACCAGAGTCGTCTCGCTTCAGCGATGCCGGCTCGGTTCGCTCGATGGCACGTGACGTTCGCGCCAGCAATTCATCGATTTCGTCGAATTCTCCTGTACGGATCGTCTCGCCGTCCTCATCATCCAACTCCCCATCCGCCGCGTCTTCGCCCATGGCGCGCGAACCGGTGGTTGGCTCGCACACCGCGCCCTGCGGTCTCCAAGCACCGCGCAAATCGGCGAGTCCGTCGGTCGTCAACGCCCATGCCGGTTCGCGAGCAGCTATGCGACGGCGCGTGAGAAGAACGGCGTGGGCCCGCACGAGTTCGTGCGTCGGCGTGCGCACGTCCGTTCCGGCATCATGAAGCACCAGGTCTTCGATCTGCACGAATTCGCCCGCGCGCCACAAGGCGGCGCAGGCGTCGTGGAAATGCGCACGAAGAACGAACGCTTCGGCGACGGGACTGGAGCGAAGACGCTCGTCAAAACGTGCGAGGCCGTCCGACGCGCTCTCGAAGGGCGCCTGCAGGCGCTCGAATGAAACAGATCCGGGAAGATCTAAACCCATTTCAATTCCGCGCGAAACAAGACAATCATCAATCTAAATCGATTTTAGCTTGAGTGATAGAAGATGATTTTTCTCTTTCGCCGACCGGATCGAAATGCGTCGCCGCGGGCCGCCGAAAGCAAGCCTCGGAACGGCTCTGGAGGCGAGCTTTCGGCCGGCAAATCGACGAAAAAGGCTGTTTTTCGGGCCTTTCTCCTGCTCGCCCCTAGGCGGCGGCGGCGAACTTCGGCCTTCGGATGCGCTTTCAAACGGTCATAAAAACGCGTTCGCCGACCTGCGATGGACGCACATGTCTTCCCACGCTATCGTCATTCGGCGCGACACCATCCCGCTCAGAGGAACGACGTGGCAAAACGGCCCAATTCGCCCACGGCGACCGACGCCCAAGTGCTGGCGTTGCTCGATCGTTACCAGTGTCCCGTGCCATTCCACGAAGTCCGTGCGCGGCTCCTCGGCAACATCGCCAGCCCTTCCTCGAGGTCGCCAATCGAGACCGTGAAGAGCCTGTGGGGTGGTGAACTGCCTCCGTTCGACTCGATCGACGAAGCGAACGAACTCATCGGCGCGCTCGTCATGGGTCTGTGGAACCGATTGACGAGGCATCAGGAACGTAGCGATCCGTTCCGGCTGAAGCGAGTGCAGTCACGGGCGAATAGAGAGGAAATCATGTCGCTGGCGACCATGCGACGGCAGGAGCTGGATGGATTCGCGGAGGGGCTGTTCGGGGGCGCCGAGGAATTGGATCTGTCGGAACGGGCCGTTGACGCGATGACCGTGCTCTCCACGCTCCGGGCGATGTTCGTGGCCATCGAAGAGGTGACGGGAGATCCTACGAAGGCGGCGAATGAGAAGGATTTTGCCGAGACCCTCGATCGAATGCGAGAGATGACGCTCACCGCCGAGAAGTCGATCCATGCCGTGGTTCTTGCTTGCAAGCGCGCCCGGGCTTCAGATTCAGCGGGGCTTGCGAAGAGGTCGACTTTACACTGAGGCGGCAGGCCGTGAGCGGCGGCCCTGAAATCCGGAGGCGAAGCGCTGGCGCACGTAAAGGGCGCTGGTTCGTCGGTTGTTTGCGCTCCTGTAGATCTGCGCGAGCTTCGCAAGTATGCCGGGCTAACTCAGGCGGAGATGGCTCGTCTCAGGGGATGAGACTGTCGGGCTATCCGCCGACTCGCCCGTTGGCTCATCGGCTCAAGGGCCAACCGTTGATAGACGTTCGAACCATTTCATGACTTCGGCCACTGTTGCGCGCCGTGCAGTACGCGGACCAGCTCTACGTGTGTCTCGGCGACGCGATAGACGACGATAAATGGCGTGCGTGGTACGAGCAGCTCGCGTGTGCCGCTCAGGCGGCCGGGCCGCCCGGAATTCGGAAACTTTCGTAAGCGTTCGACTTGAGACTCGATTTCATCCCACATCGCGAGCGCGGCTCTCGGCTTGTCCTTCGCGATGTGCTCGACGATACGGTCTAGGTCTTCACCGTAGCTGTCGCGGCGAAACAGGCGCACGCGCTAACCGTTGTGTTCGGCGGCCCGACGCGCAATCTCGGCGCGTTTTTCGGCCGCCCGTTTCGCCCATGAGTCTTCGTCTAGGAGTCCGATCTTGCCGGCGTCGATCCTGTCGAGAGTGTTCTGCACCTCGGTACGAAACCACATGTCGTGCTCCGCCGCCTCGCGCTGCTTGCGTAACCGTTCGGCCTGGTCGGGGCGTCGGCGTGCGCCGGGGTCTGGTTCATAGGCTTGCGCGTCCACCTCGAAACGCACGACGCCGAGCTCGTCACGCACAAAGGCTGCCGCCGTGGCGAGGTTACGCCAGAGGCGGGGTTTGCGAGCGCGCTGGGCGGCGATGGCGCGCTCGAGGATGCCGTAGCGTACAAGGACGGCCCATCCGCCCTTCTGGCCGAGGACGGTCGCACCGCGAACGGCATGCGCCTCGACGAGGCTCTGAACGGCTTTGCCGTCGATGATGTCGGGGACGGCGGGTCGCTGCGCCACTTTTCGAGCCATGGGTTCTGAGTGTGATGGGGTGGATTATTCAATAATCACGCCCGTATGTCCAGTCGGTCCATTATGACCTGGGTGAAATGCGCTAGGTGGCATCATTCCGAATTGCCGCGCGTCGAAAGTTCGGCGGTCGCACGCGGCTGAGCTGAACCGTAAACACCCGTGAGACTACGGTTGAAGCGTACGATATTTCAGCGGGCTGGGCGCGTCTCGTGGGCGGTGACGGCGATGGATTTCGAAGGAGAGGCGTCGTCGACCTCGGCACGAATAAGGGCGTCAGGATCCTCACCCCGCGTCATCGCGTGATGGATGATATTTTCGGCCGCCCGACTTCTGGACCGGCGCTTCCCCTCCCCTCCCCTCCCCTCCCCTCCCCTTTCGACATCGGGAATCATCGAGGTCGTCGCGGATTAATCTGCGGGCTGTGGGCGTTCTGTGTCCCCTTGGATAGATAGGGTTCGTTCGGGACTAAGTTACGGGCAAAACTCCATGTTCTCATCGGCGGGGCGTCGATTAGCATTCCGTTAACTCAAAATCGCTGGACGTGTTTGGAGAATCGTGGCTATGTCTGACGCTCTAGGGGCGTCAAAGCGCCCTCTGACCGTCACAGGAATGCTGGAACGTTGATGACAGCTTTGACCTCGGCCAGCGTAGCCGGCGAAGACGCAGTCGACAAGATTGTGCATCACGCCGAGATTTTATCTACACATCTTCAAGATGTGCGCGAACGCATGTACCCACCTAGTGCAGAAAAAGGCCTCCGGTACTTCATGACGAATGAGGTATCCAAACTCACATCGATCCCTGAATCCACTTTGCGAACGATGTCGATTGAGGGAAAGGGCCCCGCGCCCGCCCGTCTCGATAACAACCATCGTGCCTATACTCTCGCTCAGATCAATGAGCTGCGGCAGCTATTCGCGCACCAAAAGCCTGCGGACGCTTTGCGGTTTCTACCCCGCCGCCGTATCGGCGATCACCTTCAAATTTTGGCTATCGCGAATTTTAAAGGAGGGAGTGCAAAGACCACAACCAGTGTGCACCTCGCTCATTACTTGGCGCTCCAAGGCTACAGGGTCCTTGCAATTGATCTCGATCCGCAGGCCTCTTTATCTGCAATGTTCGGTGCCCAGCCCGAAGTAGATGTTGGCGAAAACGAAACGGTCTATGCAGCGCTACGTTACGACGAGCGACGTCGACCCCTACGCGAAATCGCTCGAAAGACCTACTTTTCCGGTATTGATCTGGTTCCTGGCAACATCGAGGTCATGGAATATGAGCATGACACGCCTCGGGTGCTAGCAGAGAAAACGGGCAACTTTGGCACAGTATTTTTTGAGCGTCTTCGCTCTGCGATCGCGGAAGTTGAAGACGATTACGACGTCGTGATCCTGGATACGCCGCCATCGCTAGGCTTTTTAACTCTGGGAGCGATTTATGCAGCGACGGGGATGATCGTAACGGTCCATCCCGCGATGTTGGACGTCGCGTCCATGAGCCAGTTCCTTCTGATGATGGGGGATCTTGCGATCGTTATTCGCGACGCAGGCGCGACCCTTCGCCAGGATTTTTTCCGTTACTTGATCACGCGTCATAATCCAAATGATCTACCGCAAACAGAAGTTGTGACGATGCTTCGGCATCTCTTTGGCAGCGACGTGCTTGTTCCGACAGCGATTGAAAGCACAGCGGTCGAGGCTGCGGGACTAGCGAAGCGCAGCCTCTATGAACTGGAGCCAGGGCAGATAAGACGAGATACATTTCACCGAGCGCGCGAATCGATCGACGCGGTGAATGAGCGGATCCTTGGGCTGATCACGGAGAGCTGGGGACGAGCGGCATGACCAAGCGCGAACCACGAAAATCTATCATCGCAAATTTCGGCTCCCTCTTAAGCGATCAGCCAGGATCATCTGCAGGCAGCACCGAGGAGTCCAGCGTCGGCGGCAGGACCGTAGCGCGTGTGGGTGCGGGTGTTATAGGCGCGACCCAAAGAACCCTCACCGACATTAGGGAGGAACGGGACCGGCTACGCGCTCAACTTGAGAGTGGCAGCGGACTAGAGGTCGATCCTGATCTAATCGAACCTTCGCCATTTCCAGACCGGCTCCCAGACGACTCTGAGGAGGACTTTGAAACGTTCAAAAGACAAATCGAGGATGAGGGTCAGAAGATCCCCATTCAAGTCCGGCGCCACCCCGGTTCCCCCGGGCGCTATCAGGTTGTCTATGGGCATAGGCGGTGGCGGGCAGCCAAAGAACTCGGCCGTCCCCTCAAATGCATGATCGTGGACTATTCGGACAGCGAACTTGTTGTCGCGCAGGGAATCGAGAATGCGGCGCGACAGGATTTGACGTGGATTGAACGAGCTCTTTTCGCTTGGCGCATGGATGCCGCTGGGATCAAGGCTAGGGATATTCGAGCTGCCCTGGGTATTGACGACCCTGAGCTTGCGCGGTTCCGCTCTGTTTGTCGGGCTATCCCGGAAGGGATTCTTGAGGCGATCGGCCGAGCTCCAAAAGTAGGACGACCTAGGTGGGTCGAGCTTGCGGCAGCTTTGACAGCGGATCCGAGCGGTTTGGCCAAAATCGAAAAAACCTTGGCAGCTGACAAGGTCTTGGGGACTCGATCTGACGACCGATTCCGAATCGTGCTTGGAGCATTGAAGGCATCGTCAGCCGAACAAGGACGGGATGTTCAATTACTCGCAAAGTCTGGGAGGGCCATCGGCAAGGCGACGTTCAAAGGTGGAGACATCAGATTTAGCCTTGCTCGCGAACACTCTGAGGCGTTCTCAGAATTTTTGAGAGGAGAAATTCCACACATCGTGGAACGATTTCTCGCGAGAGAAGAGGAGGCCTGAAAGCGGCCCCATGCTCGAGAAATGCCCGATGGAGTAAGGCCAATTTGAGCGCAATTTAGAGGAAGCAACCTAGACGCAAAAGAAAAAGGCCCCCGAAACCAAGTCCCGGAAGCCCTTCTCGTTCTGTAGCAAGCCGAGATTCTCACTTCCGCGAATCACTGTCAAGCGTCTCGTGAGAGACTGACGTCGTTTCGGCGAGCGGATTTCTTTTGCCTGAGCGAGGCAAAGGATCATGCAGACACGTCCAACGACGCCCTTCGGGCGGCGGCAGCTGTCGCTCGCCATGGTGGCGAGCCAGACCGCGACCGAAAATTTCGCCGCCAAGCCGGGCGCATCCGAAACCGTCGTCCACAAATGGCGATTGTTTCGCGCGCTCACCGAAGCCAAAGAGCCGCTCGGCGTCACCGACCGAGCGCTATCCGTATTGCACGCGCTGCTGAGCTTTCACCAGGAGACAGCGCTCTCTTTGCCGGAGAAACATTCGACGTCTGCCGAAGCGGGTTCCGCCAGCGGCGGCATCGTCGTGTTTCCCTCGAATAAGGAACTCTCGATCCGCGCGCATGGCATGGCTCCGGCGACGTTGCGGCGGCATCTCGCCTGCCTGGTCGACGCCGGCCTGATAATCCGCCGTGACTCTCCGAACGGCAAACGCTTCGCCCGAAAAGGGCAGGGGGGAGCCATAGAGGACGCTTTCGGCTTCGACCTCGCGCCGCTCGTCGCGCGTTCGAGCGAAATCGAGAACCTCGCCGAGGAGGTGCGGGCCGAAAACCGTGCGATCGCGCTGCTGCGCGAAAAGATCACCCTCACCCGGCGAGATATCGTCAAGATGATCGAGACAGGATTGGGGGAGGGCGTTTCGGGCGACTGGGACGACGCGCACCAACATTACGCGACGCTCTCGGCGCGCTACGGGCGGGGGCTTTCGCGTGCCGATCTGGAGGCTTTGGCTGGCGAACTCGCCGCGCAGGCGGCCGAAATCCACAAGACGCTGGAAACGCACATAAAAGCTCAAAATATGAGCGGCAATGAGTCTCATATTGAGCGTCACATACAGAATCAAACCACAAACTATTCTGATCTTGAACCTAGCCTTCAAGAAGGCAGGGCCGGTCCGCCCCAGCCAAATCTCGAACAGGGCAGGGAACCGATCGAGCAAGAGTCGAAAGTTTCCGCCGATCGCGCTCTGACTGCCGATCCCAAGCCAGCGCATCGAGCCTATCCGCTCGGAATGGTGCTGGAGGCCTGTCCAGACATCGTCGATTACGGCCCGAGTGGCGAGATTTCATCCTGGAGAGACTTGGCGGCGGCGGCGGCGACGGTGCGCTCGGCGCTCGGCGTGTCGCCAGACGCCTGGTCGCAGGCCTTGGACGTCTTGGGCGAGCATGACGCCGCGATCGTCATCGCCGCGATCCTGCAGCGCGGCGAGGAAATCAAAAGCGCCGGCGGTTATCTCCGCGTTCTGACTGAAAAGGCGAGGGCGGGGGAGTTCTCGCTCGGGCCCGTGCTGATGGCCCTGTTGCGCGGCAAGGCCGCGAAGGCGGCGCGAGAGCGCAAGAGAACGGGGTGACGCGAGGTGTGTTTCCGGACGAGCCTCGGCGGTCCGCTCGCTCACAGCGTTTCGGCGTCGAGCAATCGGAGCTTTTCGGCGCGATCGAGCAGGCTTTTGACGGAGGAGGGCGCCCAGCGCGTTCCGCCGCGCGGCGTGCGCTCATACATGGCCTCGAGCTGCGCGCCGATTTGCGCGAGCGTCAGATCCGGATTGGCCCGTTTAATCCCGGCGACGAGCGTTACCAGGCGCTCGCTGCTGACCTTTCGGCTGGCGGCTTGATGGAGGAGGCGGGGCTCGATCAAACCCTCGGCGACGAAACATTTGACTGCGCGCTTCAGGCGCTCGACGGTCCATTGGGGCAGGGGAGCGCCGCTGACGCCATCGCGCTTGGCGTTGAGCACGCGCACGACATCCTGCCAGCGGTGATCCGGGCGCATTTGCCGGACGACCGGTAGCCAATGTTCGGCCGTTCGATTGACGCGCTCGAAATAATTCGCCGCCTTGGCGTCGACGATGCGCTGGATGGCGTCGCGGTCGCCAGCCCGCAGTTTTGGATTGCCGCCGATGCGGCCGCGCTTTTTGGCGGCGCGCAAGCCGTCTTTGGTGCGCTCTTGGATCAGGGCGCGTTCCAATTCCGCCACGGCGCCGAGAACCTGCAAGGCGAAACGGCCCTGCGGCGTCGTCGTGTCGATGGGATCGGCGAGCGATTTGAAATGCGCGCCCTTGGCGTCGAGCTCGGCGATCACGGCGAGGAGATGCGACAGCGAGCGGGCCAAACGGTCGAGCCGCGCGACGACCAGCACGTCGCCGCGGCGCACCCGCGCCAGCGCCTTGGCCAGTTCCGGCCGCGAGGCCTTGGCGCCCGACATGTGCTCGCGAAAAATCTCGACGCAGCCGGCGGCCTTCAGCACATCGGTCTGCGCGTCCGTGACCTGATCCTCGGTCGAGACGCGGGCGTAGCCGATCAGGGGCATGGGTCAATCTCCCCAAGGCCCGCCGACTGGCCATTTTCCAAGACTGGTCTGTCCGTCAGCGGCGGCCAGAAAGACCGGCATCAGAAATGCGGCGATCGACGGGATAATTTGGTTCAGCGGCCCCCGCGCCATCGCGACCTCGGTGCGCGGAAGGAAGGCTTGCCACTGCGTTTGCTGCACCGGATCCGCGGCGAAGGTCTCTGAAAGTCCGAATGGAATTTCGATCGGCGGCGTTGTTCCGCGGCGCTCTGGGTTGCCGGCGCCGAGAAGATCGATGTCGCCGGTCGCGCGATAAGGCGTCAGCCCCCACAGGCTGAAGGGGATAGGGCCTATCAGGATGAACCGTTCTCGATGCTCCGAAACGCTCAACCGATACAGGAGCTTTTCGATCGCGTAGTGGGTGAGGATCAGCTGAACATTCTCACCGGCGGCCCGCGCACGCTTGGTCAGGCGGTCTCGTAACGAGGCCCGGAGATTTTTGAGCGGCTCTCGTGTCACGAAAGCGCCGCCAGATAGGGTCGCATGACATTCTGGACGCGATCGATGGCGGCATAACGCCAGATTTCGTCGCGCATGGCCCGCTTTTTCGTCAGGCAGTCCCGTAGCGCCTCGATAGCCACGTCGAGGCCGATTTTGCCGCGATACTTGAAACAGTCGGCCACTGTTTTCGCTGGCGATGTAATGGGGACGACCACCCGATCGACAAGCTGCTGCTCGACTCCGGCTTTCAGCGCCTCACCGCTGGCGCGAAGAATCTTCAGTGTGACCGGCGGTCGCCTCGGCGCCCATGCCTTTGAGGGCAGGAGCATCCAGACCTGGGACGGAAGCTGGGTCGTCAGTTCATGATACTGGAGGGCCGACAGCAGTCCGATGACCCCGGAAGGAACGGATTTGGCGGCCTCGGCGAGACTATGGTGTGCGCTGAATTGGCTGTTGGCGAGTGCGTAGAGTCCCCGTCCGGGTTGCGTGAGCAGTCCCTCGTCTCGGAGGCGTTGAAGGTAGATGCGCGGGATTCCTGCTGCTTCGAAATCCCGCGAACGAGCAATCCCACGGTCGCGAGCGACGGCGAGAACGAGTTCCCTGAGGTTTTTGGCCTGGATCGCGGGCGTCAGTTGCATTTGTCCGGTTGATATCACGAAACACCTAGAATCTGCAACATATGTTGCAGAATTGGAAGACATTACAAATCGGTCGTTTGGATGCGCATCCGATGGCCGAGGTTCGGCGCCGCCACAAAGGAGCGAGCAGGAAAAAGGCCCAAAAAGCAGCCCTCTTCGTCGATTTGCGGGCCAAAGATCGCCGTCGGAGCCGTTCCGAGGCTTGCTTTCGGCTGCCCCGACGACGCATTTCGATCCGGTCGGTGAAAGAGAAAAAAGTATCGTCTATCACTCAAGTAAAATTCGAGATAACTTGCTAAATGTCTTGATTCACACGGAATTAAAATGGGATTAAATCTTCCCGGCTCGGTTTCATTCGAGCTTCTGCAAGCGCCCTTCGAAAGCGCGTCGGACGCCCTCGCGCGTTTCGACGAGCGGCTTCGCTCCAGTCCGGTCGCCGAAGCGTTCGTTCTCCGCGCGCATTTCCACGACGCCTGCGCCGCCTTGTGACGCGCGGGCGAATTCGTGCAGATCGAAGACCCGGCGCTTCATGACGCGGGAATGGACGTGCGCACGCCGACGCACGAACTCGTGCGCGCCTGTACTGTGCTGCTCACGCGCCGTCGCATAGTCGATCGCGAACCGGAGTGGGCGTTGACGACCGATGGCCTCGCCAGGCTGCGTGGCGCAGCGGGACCGCACGACGCGGCGTGCGAGCCAACCATTGGTTCGCGCGCCATGGGCGAAGCGGCGGATGGGGAACTGGATGATGAGGACGACGAGACGATCCGCACAGGAGAATTCGACGGCATCGATGCATTGCTGGCGCGAACGTCAAGTGTGATAGAGCAAACCCAGCCGGCTCCGCTGAAGCGGGACGACTCTGGTTTGGTTTACGACGAAGATTGTTTGGGACGGTCGTGCCCCCACCGGTGGTGTAGCAGTTCGGGAGCAAGCCGCTCGCGAAGCGCGCTTTTCATAGTGCCGTAGCGAGCGAGCGGCTTGCGGTGGCCACCGGCGATTCTCCGGTTAGGGTCGGTTTGCGAATCTCAACGCAACCGAGGAACCCACCGATGACCGATGACCGATGAGCCTGCGGGCGCTTCTGGAAAAGTCCCCCGACGCCGATTTCCTGCGCGAGATGATCGGTTTCGCCGCCGAGCGGCTGATGGAGCTGGAGGTCGGCGCGAAGACCGGCGCCGCGCTCGGCGAGCGCTCGCACGATCGGCTGGCTGCGTATTCCGACGAAGCCGGCCGTGCATTCCAATATGAAGCCGGCCACCTGTTCCGATCCGAAGCCGGCCGGCGTTCCGATTTGATGTCGGCCACCGGCGTCGTGCGTGCGCAGATCGATTTGGATGATGTTTCGCGTCGTGGACGCGGTCAAGCCTGTTCGAGTTTTGCGGGCGCCGAGCGGCGCTTGCGGAGGCTGTCGCCGGAGAGCTCGAGCCGGTAGGCGTTATGGATGACGCGGTCGAGGATGGCGTCGGCGATCGTCGGTATGCCGATCATCTCGTGCCAACGATCGACCGGAACCTGGCTGGTGATGACGAGGGAGCCGGCGTCGTAGCGATCCTCGACGATCTCCAGCAGATCGCGCGCCTGGTCGCCGACGAGCGCCTCCGGCCCCCAATCGTCGAGGATCAGCAGCCGCGCGCGTGCGATCTTGCGCAGCAGCCGGCCGTAGCTTCCGTCGCCATGGGCGACCGCGAGATCGGTGAAGAGGCGCGGCACGCGATAATAGAGCACCGATATGTCCTGCCGGCAGGCCTTCTGGCCGATCGCGCAGGCGAGCCAACTCTTGCCGAGCCCGCTCGCCCCGGTGATCAGCAGATTGCGCCGTTCGGCGATCCAGTCGCAGGCGGCGAGCTTCAGGAACAGAGCCCGGTCGAGCCCGCGTGGGCTCTGATAATCCACATCCTCGACGCTGGCCGGATGGCGCAGGCGAGCGGCGCGGGAGCGCGTCTCGAAGCGCTTCTGACGACGCAGCGTCAGCTCGTATTCGAGCAGCAGGCCGAGCCATTCGGCGTGGTCGAGGCCTCGGGCCTCGGCCTTGTGCTCGAGTTCCTTGAACCCTTTGGCGAGGCCATAGAGCCCGAGCGCGTTCAATAGATCGAGTGTCGGATGGGCGAGCATCGATGGGTTCCTTTCAGTGGTAATAGCCGGGACCGCGGAGATTTTCGTGATCGAGCAGCGTCGCCGGAGCGCCGTCCCTCGCGCCGGAAGCCCTGGATTTGCCGGCAAGCAATGCGGCGACGCTCTTGCAATTGAGCGCGCCGATTTCCAGCGCGCGGGCGGAGACGGCTTCGGCCTGGGCGGCGTCGACGCCGCGATAGAGCTTCAGCAGCCCGAGGCAGGTCCGAAAGCCCTGCTCGGGATGACGCCGCGCGGCGAGCACGGCGATGATGAGCCCCTCGGTGTGCGGCCCGATCGTCGCCGCCCAGCGGCGGAAGCGATCCGGCGTCCAGGCGGCGTAACGCCGGTGCGCGCTCGGCATGTGTTCCGGGGCCGTGCCGTGCCGGGCGCCCATGTAGCGGCGCTCGTGCAGGCCGACGCGCTGACCGCGGTGAAAAATCTCGATCATCCGCTCGGTGACGCGCACGTCGACCTCGGCGTGGATGAGGGCGTGCGGAACCGAGTAGAAGAAGCTCTCGACCTCGATGTGATAATCGATACTGACGCGCGCCCGCTTCCACTCGGCGAACTCCCAATCCGTCGCGGGCAAGGGGCCGAGGGCGTCGCGCTCTATTTTCTCGAACAGCTCTCTGCGGCTGATCCCCAGCTTGCGCATCGGCCGGCCGTTCATCGTCTCCATGGCGCGCGCGATAGCGGCGTTGCATTCGGCGAGCGAGAAGAAGGTCTGCCGCCGCAGGCGCCCCAGAATGTAGAACTGCGCGAATCTCACCCCGGCTTCGACCTTGGCCTTGTCGCGCGGCTTTCGCGGGCGCGTCGGCAGCACGCCGACGTCGTAATGCGACGTCAGCGCGCCATAGGTCCGATTGATCTCGGGGTCGTAGAAAGAGGACTTATTGACGCCGCTCTTGAGATTATCGGGAACCAGCAGCCGCGGCGTCCCGCCGAAAAAGCGGAACATGCGCACATGCGCGCCGGTCCAATCCGCCAGCTTCTGCGTCCAGCTCGCCTCGGCGTAGGTGAGATTGGAGGCGCCGAGCACGGCGACGAAAATCTCCGCCTCACGGATCTCGCCGGTCACCGGGTTCACGATCCCGATCCGCTTGCCGGAATAATCGACGAAGACCTTGTCGCCGGCGACGTGATGCTGCCGCATCACCGGCGTCAGCCGCCGCTCGAAGCCACGAAAAAGATCGCAGAACCGGCTGTAGCCATAGCCCTCGGGGTTGGCGTCCCGATATTCCTCCCACAGGATCATCAGATTGACCCCGGGGCGCTTCATCTCCCGCGCCAGCTCCGCCCAGTCCGGCTCGACCCGGCGTCGTTGGCCCGTCTTGAAGCCGGGGCGCGCGAACAGCCGCTGCTCCAGCGCGTCGTCACTGGTCTCTTCCGGCAGCGGCCAGATCAGCCCCGCCGCCGCCGTTCGCTTCAAATAATCCTGCACCGTGCTGCGCGCCACGCCGAGCCGCCGCCCGATCTCCCGCGCGCTCACCCCCTCATGGGCGAGCCGCAGCATCTGCCGAAGTTGTCGCATCGTGAGTTCTCTCTTCGCCGGCATCCCGTTCTCCTCGTCGATCTCGACGAAGCGGAATGCCGCAGTTGCTGACCTGTGGGCAGCAGACGAAAAGAGGACCGGAAGGGCCTCCCGGTGGCCGGCTTCAGTTCGGAACGGTGGCCGACTTCAAATCGGAACGCCGGCCGGGATCAAATCGGAATCCCTGGCCGGATTGCGTCGGAATTCGCAGGCTGGCCCAGCGCAACGCCTATCGGGATCGCGACTGGGAGACCCGGGCCGGATCAGTGGAGCTGCGCATCCCGAAGCTTCGCAAGGGAACCTATTTTCTCTGCTTCCTCGAGCCGCGCCGCGTGGCCGAGAAGGCGCTGACGGCGGTGATCCAGGAGGCCTACGTCCAGGGCGCCTCGACTCGCGACCGACGCGCAGCGAATGATGTGTGATCTCGAGGAACGGCTGGCCAGGTTCGGCCTGCTGCTCCATGAGGAAAAGACGCGGCTCATCGAGTTCGGGCGCTTCGCCGCCTCGACACGAAAACGGCGCGGCGACCAGCGACCTGAAACCTTCGCCTTCCTCGGGTGTAGATTTCCGTCGAGATTTGACCCGGGATTTCCATTGAGAAGTGACCCGGGTTGAAGATGGCTTGCGGCTCAGTCGGTCGTCAAGTTTTGGTCTTTTCCTTTGCAGGTTTGTCCGCCTTCGCCGAGCTGTCCTTGAACCGGAAGCTGTCGTTTCCAGTTTCGAGGATATGGCAGCGGTGAGTGAGGCGATCGAGCAGAGCCGTCGTCATCTTGGCGTCCCCGAAGACGGCGGCCCATTCGCCGAAGCTCAGATTCGTCGTGATGATGACGCTGGTTCGCTCGTAGAGCTTGCTCAGCAGATGGAACAGCAACGCCCCGCCGGAGCCGCTGAACGGCAGGTAGCCGAGCTCATCGAGGATGACGAGATCGGAATGAACGAGCCGCGCCGCGACTTGGCCCGACTTGCCTTGGTGCTTTTCGGCTTCGAGCGCGTTTACGAGCTCGACGGTGGAGAAGAACCGCACACGCTTTCTGTGATGCTCGATCGCCTGGACGCCGATCGCTGTCGCCAGATGCGTCTTGCCCGTGCCAGGTCCCCCGACCAGGACGGCGTTATGCGCATCCTCGAGGAACTCGCAGCGATGAAGCTGGCGCGCGAGCGCCTCGTTGACCTCACTGCTGGCGAAGTCGAAGCCGGCGAGATCGCGATAGTTCGGGAACCGCGCGGACTTGAGCTGGTAGGCGATCGATCTCACCTCCCGGTCGGCGGTTTCCGCCTTCAAGAGTTGCGACAGGATCGGCAGCGCGGCCTCGAAGGCCGGGGAGCCTTGCTCGGTCAGCTCGCTGACGGCTTGCGCCATGCCGTGCATTTTGAGACTGCGCAGCATGATGACGATGGCGCCGGCGGCGGGATTATGACGCATGGCGCGCCTCCCGACCCTTGCGCAGCGCGTCGTAACGCTCGACATTGGCCTGCGGCTCGGTGGTGAGCGTCAGCGCGTTGGGCGGTTTCACGGGCGGCGCGTCGACCGGCTTGCCGTCCACCAAGCGATGCAACAGGTTCAAGATGTGCGTCTTGGTCGGCGCGCCGGCCTCCAGCGCCAATTGGACGGCGGTCAGCACGGCCTGCTCGTCGTGCTGTAGGACCAGAGCCAAAATCTCGACCATCTCACGGTCGCCTCCCGGCTTCTCGAGCATGCGCTGTTGCAGCGTCCGTAAGGCGACCGGCAGTTCCGCGAAGGGCGCGCCATTGCGCAGCGCGCCCGGCTTGCGCTGGATGACGGAGAGATAATGCCGCCAGTCGTAGACCGTCACGCTCTTGTCGTCATGCGACCGGGCGAAGACGCGGGCGTGCTCGCACACGATCTGCCCCTCGGCGGCGACGACGACGCGCTCAGGGTAGACCCGCACGCTGACGGGGCGATTGGCGAATGAAGCCGGCACGCTGTAGCGATTGCGGTCCAGATGGATCAGGCACGTCGGCGTGACCCGCTTGGTGTGTTCGACGAAGCCGTCGAATGGCCGCGGAGGCTGCATCAGTTGCGGAACCTCCTCGCGCCAAGCCTCCGCGATCGTCCCCGGCTGCGCGCTGTGCGGAATCTCGGCCCACAGCTCGCGGCATCGCGCCTCCAGCCAGTCGTTGAGCGCCGCCAGCGACGGAAAGCTCGGGATTGGCTGCCAGAGGCGATGACGAGCATCCTGAACGTTCTTCTCGATTTGCCCCTTTTCCCAGCCGGAGGCCGGATTGCAGAATGCGGCCTCGAACAGGAAGTGGCTGACCATCGCGGCGAAGCGGGCGTTGACCTGGCGTTCTTTGCCACGCCCGATCTTGTCGATCGCGGTGCGCATGTTGTCGTAGACGCCTCGCCGGGGCACGCCGCCCAGCACGCGGAAGGCGTGGTTGTGGGCGTCGAAGAGCATCTCATGCGTCTGCTGCGGGTAGGCGCGAAGGAAGAACGCACGGCTGTAGGAGAGCTTGAACTGGGCGACCTGCAACTTCGTCCGCTCGCCCGCGATGATCGCCCAATCCTCCGACCAGTCGAACTGGAACGCCTCGCCGGGCAGAAACGTCAGCGGCACGAACGCGCCGCGCCCGCAGGTCTGCTGCTCCCGATGCCGCGCCGCCTTCCACTCGCGCGCGAACGCCGCCACGCGATTGTAGGAGCCGTCGTAGCCGAGGGCGACCAGATCCGCGTGCAACTGCTTGACCGTCCGCTTCTGCTTGCGCGATTTTGCGGCCTCCTGACGCAGCATGTGCGCCAGCTTGTCGGCGAACGGATCGAGCCGGCTCGGTCGATCGGGCGTGGCGAACCCCGGCTCCACGCTGTCCGAGCGCAGGTATTTGCGCACCGTATTGCGCGACAGCCCCGTGCGTCGCGCAATCTCCCGGATCGAAAACTCCTGCCGATATCGCCAGCGTCGGATGACGCTCAATAACTCCATGTCGATCACTCCAAGGTCCCCCACGACGGTCGAGGGGGAAAGGTTCGAACATGGGTCAGTTCTCGGTGGAAAAACTCGTGCTGCCTGGGTCAGCTCTCAGTGGAAATCAACAGCTAGCGGCAGGCCGAACAAATCCTGCGTCGTGTCGCGCGTCACGCCCAATGCGGCGAGCGCGATGTTACGATTGGCGGTCGACGTTCCTGCGATCTTGTCGTTCAGCCATTTATGGGGTCATCCTCACTTTTCGTGCTCGACCATTGCCGAAAGCGTCAACATCCGCGCGCGCAGGAGTTCGGCTCCTGCGCGGCCAGGTGCCTCGATAACCGCGTGATAGGCGTCCAAGCCCTCGGCCTCATTGGTCTGAATCTGACCGATCAGAATTGAGGTGTTGCGCATCAGAATGCCGGAGAGGCACGGCGAGATGATCCGCGAGATGACGTTTACCCTTTGGAACGATGATTCCGCGCTCCAGAAGAATCGCTCGAAGCTGGTTGATCAGCGCCGTCCGTTCGCCGATCAGCCGATCGCGAGATCGATGCAACGTCTGGATGTCGAGCTGATCCTGCGTTTTCAGCTCCACAAAGCGCATGGTCGGCCGCGTCGCCGCTTCGGCGATCCCTTCGGCGTCACGATCGTCGTTCTTCTGCGCTTTCACATAGGGACGAACATATTCGGGCGACATCAGCCGAACCTCATGGCCATGAGCCGCGAAGATCCGCCCCAGATGATGAGCGCCACAGCACGCTTCCATCGCGACGACACAGGCCGACAGCTTCGCCGCCAAGCCGATCAGCGTCTCCCGCGTCGCCCGCCGCCGCAGGACCACCGCCCCGGCCGCGTCGAGGCCAACCAGACTGCAAATATTCTTGCCGATGTCGATCCCGAGCACAGAAACCTTCGTCTTCATGACCAATCCCTCCGTTCTATCTCCGGCGAGCCTACTACGCCGGAAGGAGGGGCGGGCCATTCCATTAAGCGCTGTCGGTCACGATGCGGCAGACGCGCGCTGTGGGCACGAGAACAATAGAGTACTGGTGCTCTCGAATATCTAGGCGCGAGCGTCCAAACGAGTGTTATTTAAGCAAGCCGAAGCCTGATGCTCGAAACGCAACGTCTTCCTAGCCTTTCCAATGAAGGGCGGAGCATTGAGAATTGCCGCTTCGTGCTTCGCGCAGATTCGCTAGAGGCGGCCGCGCCGATGACCTCGAAGGAACGACAGAGGCGTCGGCTCCTTCGAGGCTCACCTTATGGAAACGCAAGTGAGACGCGCCACGGGGAATGCGTCATCGACAGAGAGCTTCGGTCCGCCGAACTTTGCGAACATGACGAAGGCTGTCGCATGGGGCAAGGCTGTGTTCGAGCAAAGAGAGATCACGATCGATGACCTGTTTCAGATTCAGCTCGCTGGCGGCGATTTCGATGGAAGCGTCGCCTCCGATGCCGGAAAGCGCGACTTCGCCGTGCGGTTCGAGGGCCTGATCGAAAACGAGACCGAGGCGCGTCGCTCGTCGGAGCCTCTGTCGATGGTCCTCGCACACCGTCACGTTCTGGCCTCGATGTCGCGACGCGGCTGATGGCGGCGAGCGTGATTCTGCGTCAGCGAAAGAAAATTCCGAGGGAAACCATGCTGAGCATTCAAAGCACAGGCTGTATCGCGGCGACTGTTCTGGCCGCGATCTTCACATTGAGCGGCTGCGCCTCGATCGATGGCGTCACCACTTCGGTCCTCGCCGAGCGAAAGGTCGAGCACGTCGTCGCTGGAAACGGCAGGCCCGCCGTGGTGCTCGAAAGCGGACTCGGCGGCCGTTTGGAGTGGTGGTCGAAGATTCTGCCGGACATTGCGACGGAAACGACCGTCTTCGCCTATAATCGTCCCGGCATCGGCGCGAGCGCGCCGGCGACGACGCCGCGCGATGGCGTCACCATCGTCGAGGAGCTCCGGTCGACCCTTCGCGCCAAGGGGATAGCGCCGCCCTATGTGCTGGTCGGTCATTCCATCGGGGGGCTTTATGTCCAACTCTACGCGCGCCGTCATCCCGATGAAGTCGCGGGCCTCGTGCTGGTCGATTCGACCCATCCAGAGCAGTTGAGCGGCGCCGGCGCGCGCGAGAATTGGCCGGGCTGGGTCAAGCTCGCCATCGACGTGGCGTCTCCAGCGATCGCGCACGAAGAACTGGACGCACTGCCGACGACCGGCGCCGCGCTTCTCGCTTTGCCGCCGTTCACCGGCAGGCCGGTGACGGTCCTCAGCGCGAGCAAGCCGATGAGCGAAACCTCCGCGCTCGCTCGTGACAGCAACGCCAAACGCGTCGACATTCTGCGCCTCAATCCCGGAGCGCGCCAGGTGTGGGTCGACAGCGACCACGCCATTCCGCTCGAGAAGCCGGAGGCGATCGTCAGCGCAGTCCGCGAGATCCTTTCGACCCTGCGCCGCTCCGAGCGCTGAAGGCGAGCGCCGCTGCGACCTTCGGCAAGCGCTCGGCGAGCTCATGCGTCGTAGCTCGCTCATGGCGTTGGATTGCAAGCCGAGCCCGATTCCCGGAAATGACGCCGCTCATAAGCACCGGTACATCATATCCCTTGGTGAGCGTCGTCATCTCTCCTAGTTTGGCGCGGCAGTTCGGTCGCCTTCATAGCGGATGCGGTCGGGAGTTTTGGCGATCTTCGACAACGACGGGCCGTCAAAGGCGCTTCGTTGCGCGACGCATGGAGACCAGCAACGGAAATGACAAGGCAATTACGATTTGCGCACGGCCTCCTATTTTCGCTATTCGCGCTTGCGTTCCATGGCGCCGATCGCGCGTCCGCCGAAGGCGCCTGCCCACCAGGATTCATCCCGGGCGGCGCTATGGTTCCCGGACAAGAAAACGCCGGTTGGACGGGCTGCCTCCACATGTACGACGTCGACGATGGCGGCGGCGGGACGAGCAAAGGCGGAGATTCCGGTCCCCCTCCCTTCAATGCCGATGAGTTCCGAGCCCTACTCGAATGGGAAAAGCAAGTTGCGCGGGAAAACGAGGAGCGCCTCTTGAAGAGCAATCCTGTTTTGCGCGAATTGAAGCAAGGCGTATGGAAATTCTCACGCTCGCAACCGAACGATCCCCGCCGGATATGCACCGCATCATTCCTACAGTCGAATGGCGGCGTGTTGATCATGGATTGGGTGGGCGACGCAAAAGGCACGCTCCTCGCCTTTTTCGGCGGGGCGATTCCACCAACCGCGGACATCCGCACCGAGATGGTCACTCTCACCCAGTCCGGGGAAATCCAGAGGGTTCGCGCGTCTCATGCGAGCTTGCCCTGGTCGGCTAAGATCGGAATGATCATATTCGCGGTCCCCTCCACACAGGCGTTGCTCGCTTCGATCGAGGACGCGCAGGACTATTCGGTGGAGCTGCACGGGCAGGAAGTCATACACGGCAAGTGGCACAGCGGCTCGACGGCGCGAAAGTGGTTGAGCAACTGTGTGGGTAAGCGTGGCAAATGACTCGCGGATGGTGAAACTTACGTGACTTGCAAAAACTCCATCCGGCTCGCCGCGCGTCTCTGCGCCGCCTCGGCCCTTTTCGCGCAAACCGCCGCCTGCGGCGCAGAATTACCCGCGGATGTTCCAACGGTGAAAGACGCACGCAAATATCTGGTTTCACATACCGACGCAGGATGCGACGACATCGATAACGTAAACCTCGTCAAGGATGACCGAATGCTCGTGGCGTGGCGCAGCGGAAGGACCGCCACTGTCATCTACGATCTCCATTGCGAATATTCCGCCGCCCGGACCCGCGTATTCCTTCAGTGGCGGACTTTCCATGGCTACCGGCTGATGCAATTCGCAAAGCCCGTATTCGAGCTTCGTTGGACCGACGACATTGGTTCCGAGTTGGCGGAAAAGCCCAGAGCGACGGGATACGAAGTCGTGACCAGACTTCCGAATGGGAAAATCGATCCGAATAGCCTGGAAATCACGAGCCAAGACCTCTGGAGCGCTGATCAGGAGTCCGGCGAGAAAGGATCATGGCGCTACCAGGAGAATCCCGGCCAGTATGCTTTGACCTCGTTCGAGGTCGATCCTTACAGCGAACACAGTCTCGAACCGAAGAGAGCCGCCACATTGAAAGGTAAGCGCTTCGTAATTTTCCCGATTGAAAATTGCGTGAACGAGCCGGCCAAGAAGTGAATCACTATCAGAGTCTCGAGCGGCCGTCCGTCATTGGAGCAAGAGTGAAACGAAGCATTTTCGCTAGACTCATGACCTTGCGCTGTCGCGCCGATGCGGATTGTCGAGCGCTTTCTCGATTAGCGATGTTGAAGGAACCACGACGAGATGGTCTATAAGATCTCCATCCGCTTCGCTATTTTTTTCGCCCTTATCGGGTTGGCGATCGGCGCCTCGATCGAGGCGCTCGCTGCGAGCAGCCCGCTCGAAACGCTGCTCTTCGCCTTCGCGCAGGGCAAGCGGGACAAAGAAATTGCCGCGCTTTCGAACATCGAATGGAAGGGTTTCATCTATCCCGAGGACTCCGAGAAGGACCTCAATGTGACTTACCATTTGTGGGGGCAACTGCGTCTGCGGGGATTTGGCGATGTCGATCTGCCGGTCGGGATCGGCGCGAGTGCAACGAGCAAAAGAGGCAATGAAGGCGACGCCTCGATCGACGTCATTTTCTACAGCGCCAAAGGGGCTCGTGGGATTGAGCTTCAGAAGTTTTATCCGAGCAGCAATTATCAGGAAATTCTCCAAAAGCAGCTGAGCGCCGGGACCGTGACCCTGCTTTCCCACAATTGCAAGACGGACGGATATGGCGATCTTCCCGATGATGAACACACGGCCTTTTTCCGCATCGATCTTCCCGCCGAGCCGAGGCCGGTTTTTGTCCGCGCGGGCCGCAACGAGGAAGGCGGAAAAAACAGCCCAGGAGAGACGTTCTTTTCCTTCTCTCTGTTCACACCCGGGAGCGATATGACAAAGAGATCCTGCATCACTCCCATCGAGCCGCTTCGATGATTTCATCGCGCCTGTAACGCGAACGCAAAGGAAGATGATATGCGAAGAGCTTTGTGGTTGTCCTTATTGATCTTGTTTTTCACGGGCGTCGCGGGGCGCGCCCTTGCGGTCGATTGCTCGAACGTGGACGTAGACAAGGTCAAGCGCGCGATCGGCGAGTTGTCGGAGTTTTACGGCGACGTGCCGTCCTGCCTCGACTGTCAAAGGCAGAAGAAGCCGATCGAGCGGCTGATCTGCCAAAACAGCGGATTGAGGCTCATGGAAGTCCTGGACACTAAGGCTGCCGTTTACGCCTATGAGAACGCCACCAAAAGGGAAACGGTTCATTCAAAGCCGGACTGCTCCTTTGTTCACAAGGAGCTTTCCAATAATTGCATCGACGCCGTTTGCGTTTGCGTAAATTTCAAAGAGCACACGAATGATTCGCGAGGCGGAGAGTCCCCCTATTATGGCGAGACGCGATGAAGGTCGAAGAAGCAGATCGAATGTCGCTGGAGCAGCGTCTATGGCGTTGATGCGTTCTGGAGCGCTGGCGACTACTGCTTTGGGTCTCGAGATCTTTCTTGCGTCGTGGCCGGCCCATGCGAGCGGCAGGCTACCAATCCCGCCATCTTCACAAGCACTCGCGTCGCATCGCGCATGCGTCGAAGCGCTCGAGAGCCAATATGCCGAGGACAAAAGACGCATCGTCGAAAAGACTGTCGCCGCCGACGGCTCCAGCCAAGAGACGTCGCTGGAAACATCGGGCATAGAGCGGAAGGGGACCGACGACGCCCGCTATCAGGCGACCGTATGGTATCACAATGGGCGTGTTCGGACCGATCTCGGACAGATCGAAACGAGCCACAGCTTCGAGACACGCCTCCGGGAATGCAAAGGCGCTACGCTCCACATCAGTGGAGAGACGGGCTACACATTGAGCACGTTCGAGCCCTGGAAGAAGGCCGCGCCATGACGCAGGCGACTCTGTCGCGGCGGAGTTTCGTTATCGGCGCCCTGAGCTCATCTCCCTTCGCTTATCCGACGACGAGCGTCGCCGCCCCCGACGCTGCGGAGATATTTTCCGATCCGAAGATTGTCGCGTTGCTCCGCGCGGCCTTTCAGCGGGACAGCAAGCGCGCCGCCGAGCTCGTGGCGGCTGGCGCCGATGTGAAGGCGAGAGGCGACAAGAACGTCACGCTGCTGCAATGGGCTATGCTCAACAAAAGCCACTTCGCCTTCCATGTGCTGCTGAATGTCGGCGCCGATCCTGCGCAGCCCGGCGTCGACGGCGATACGGCGGTCCACTTCGCGGCCATGGCGAATGATTTGGAATATTTGCGTCTCCTCCTCGCGCGCGAGGTCGACATCGACGCGCGCAATGGTCAGACCGGCAGGACGCCTTTGATGGCGGCCTTGATGGGGGAACGGGAGCGGCAGTTCGATATGTTGCTCGCGGCTGGGGCGCGTTTGAACCATGCCGACAACATGGGCAATACCATTCTGCATGTCGCGGCGCAAATCAACGATGCGGCGCGCGTTCTGAGATTGTTGCAGCAAGGAGCCCCTGCGGGGGCGCGCAACCGGCAGGGCAAGACATTCCAGACCTACCTTCTCGTGACGCCGGAGCGTCTGCTCAGCGCCGAGGCATGGCAAGCGCGGCGGGAGATCATCGATTGGATGGTGAAGAACGGCGTTCCCGTCGAACGCTGAACTGGATTGCGCACCGGGAGCCTTCGGCTATGTGCGTATGAGCTTTACGCGGATCGCCGGCGCGTAGGTTCGCCCCACGCGCACTTCCGAGCCGTCGCTCAGAACCGCGATCAGCGCCGCGAAAGGCGCTTGCTTGATGCGCGTGATGGCGCTGCGGCGGACGATCGCCCCGCGATGGATCCGCAGGAACTCTTCGCCGTCGAGACGGCGCTCGAGGGAGGACAGGCTCTCCTGGAAGAGATAGTCCGCGCCAGACACATGAATGCGCACATAGTCGCGCTCCGCCTGAAAGCGGATCACATTGTCCGGCGTGATCCGCAAATATTCGCCTCGCACCTTCACCCAGAACTCGGTCGACCTTTTCGGCTGTTCGGTCAGGGTGCGCTTCAGCGAAGCGATCGTTTCTTGCAATTCGGCCACTCGGTCCGCCTGTAGGCGCGCGCCCGCGGCGCTTCGCGCTCGCTCCATGGCGCGAGCGAAGCGCCCCGGCTCGATCGGCTTGGTGACATAATCGACGGCGTTGGCTTCGAAGGCGCGCAGGGCGTGATGGTCGAATGCGGTGACGAAAACGACCACTGGCGGCTCCGGTCCGAGGCTTTCCAGAACATCGAAGCCGCTACCGCCCGGCATTTGAATGTCGAGCAGAAGAATGTCGGGCCGAGATTGTTCCGCCGCGCGACGAGCCGCCCCGGCGTCGGCGGCTTCGTCGATTCGCCCGACCCATTCCATCTTCGCGAGCAGACGCAAGAGCCTGCGGCGCGCGAGCGGCTCATCGTCGACGATGAGAATCGTGAGCTCGCTCATGCGAGCCGCCACGGGAGCTCGATGAATACCCGGTAGCGGCCGGGCGCGACCGGGCCGGATGAAAACGAGCTGTCGCCTTGAAAGCGAGCGTGCAGGCGTTCGGCGACGTTGCGCAATCCGACTCCCATACCTGCGGGCTTCTTGCCGTCATCCTCCATCGGCATGTCGTTCTCGACCGTGACCCGAAGCCGATTTGCCTCACGGCGCACGCGCAGCGCGATCTCGACCTTACCGACAGTGGCGCCGACGCCGTGCTTGATGGCGTTCTCGATCAGCGGCTGCAGGATCAGGCTCGGCACAAGGGCGCTGCGCACATCGTCTGGCATGTCGATGCTGAACGCCATCCGGTCGGAAAAGCGTTCGCGCTCAATCTGCAGATATTCCTCCTGAAGAGCCAGCTCATCCGCCAAGGACACGTCATGCATGGGATCGAGCGACAATGTCGTGCGCAGGAATGTCGAGAGCGACAGGACCATGCGCTCGGCGCGGGTGGCCGATCCCTCCTCGATCAGGCCGGCGATCGAGTTCAGCGTGTTGAAGAGAAAATGCGGATTTACTTGGTACCGCAACGCGCGCATTTGCGCCGACAGCGCTTCCTCACGGGCTGCGGCTAGCCGACGTCCGCGGTCATGGAGTTCAAAACTGAAGATGAGGCTGACGAACAGACAGGACCAGCCAAAAAACAACGCCGCGCCTAAGGCTGTGTCGTTGATGAAACTATTCCAGTCGTGAGCTGCCAGTTGTGGCAAAGGGTAGACAGCTTGAGCGGCATAGCCCAATGCAGCCCAAACCGGCGCCGCTGCTAGGGAGATCAAGAAGGAGGATATGACGAAAATCGGCAGGGAGCTTTCCGATGGCCCGCGACGGCTCGCCCACTTATCCAAGCAAAACAAAATATACGAAATTCCAGCTGTAATAAGCCATCCAGATCCATATCGAAGAATTTTTTCTGCAATATATGCGACGCGCTGGGTGTAGTCTACAGATTCTGTTGCTTTAAGAATCCAAAGAACAACTGATGAAAGGAATGCGCCACCCCAATAGATCAGGCCAAAACGAATCGTGGCCTGACGGATGGCGCATGCGTTGGACGATCGCTTCATCATCCTTCATTTCCTCTTCAGATTTACCCCACTTCCGTTCACCGACTCGGTGCGCCATTCGCAGCGCTTCCGCAAAGCCGTGCCGTTCGTCCCCCCACAGTCGCCATTCGCAGATTCTCGCAGCCGCTCGTCGCCGCGCTCGCGCTCGTCGCCGGAAGTCGAATGAGCGCGCGCTCACGCGATGCTACGGAGCTGGGAAAGGGACCAAGCGGAAGTTTCAGCATGGACACATACGACATTTCGGACATCGCGCCAAACCTTCAGGACAGCGGGCTTTCAGGAGGCCACTCGATGATCGAGCAAAGTGCGACTGCGAGCGTCGTTTTGTTCGCGGTGCGGACCAAAGACGCGGGCGATATTCTCGCTCGCGTGCGTCACATGCTGCCGGAGGGCAGCGTTCTCTATGCGCGGCGCGAAGCGGCCGGCGCGCGCGACTTGTCCCTCACACACGGGCTGTCCACGCTGACGGCGCGACAACACGACATTCTGCGGCTCCTGTTGCAAGACCTGTCGAACAAGGAGATCGGACGGCGCTTGAAACTGTCGCATTTCACGGTGCGCAATCATGTCTCGCAACTGTTGAGACAGTTGAACGTCCCCTCGCGCAAGGCAGTCGTCGCCTTGCTGAATGACAGCCCTTCCGTCGATGCGCATGTCCTGCCGCTTTCTGATTGACGTGTTCATCGCCCCGCGGCGTCATAGCATATTATTTGCCGCGTCTCTGTCAGCGGCAACGCGCGCATCGTACCGGTGCGTCGGCGTGATTGATTTCGCGCGGATCGGATGGCTCCATCGCCTTATCCGAAGATCCAGGATTTCAAAAATATGAGAAATATCTGCGCCCTGCCCATCCTGCTCCTCGCCTTCGGTTCGGCGTCTGCGCAGGATTCGAGAGAAGCGCTCCAAAATTGGATCGGCGATCCGAGTCATGGAACCTTCCAAGGGATGGTCCGCCTGAGCGGCAAGAAACACGGAGACTATCATCGCGGCTATCGCTGCCCGAGCTACGAAGCGGCGACTTTCGTCGTCTCTATCGTCGAGAAGGCCCATCTGCACGAGAAGAGGCCGAAAGCGTTGCGCGCCACGCTTTTACGCTCGCTCGCCGGGCAAGGCTGCCAACCTGCGGCCGCCGGACACTACCGGCCGCTGCAGCTCGGCAATGTCTCGGCAATCGATAATGGACCAGAGGCGGGCGAGCAATGGACCGCCCTCCGCGTCCAGGCGCCGGACGGAGCTGAGACTGGACTCGTTTACGATGCGAGCGTCTATGGCGTCGATGACTGATGCGCATGTGGACAAGGTGAGCGCGATGACGGACGTTTCCGGCCGGAGCACGCACGGGCTGGCTCGGCGCTATGGGCTGGCGCTCGCTGCGGTCATTTTTGTCGCCTTCCTCCCATTGATCTCCCTCTTCGCCGCAAGCGTTGCCGCGAGCGTCAACGGCTGCGCGCTCGATGAAGGCAATCCGCATCCCTGCCTCATCCTGGGCCGGGACGCAGGGCAGGCCCTCTACAATATGGCGGTCGGCGGTTGGCTGATGATCTTCACCCTGCCGATCGGCGCCGGATTGTTCGTCTTGTGGCTACTGGTCCTCGTCATTCACGCATGGCGGCGGCGCAGGCGGCCGTCGTTCGACCGCCCCGGCTGACACAGCGGTTTCCCGCTACGCCGCCGTTCTCTTTTGCTCGTCGGGCGAACGCTATTCGCTCGCTCATTCTTCGATGTCGCGAAATGTCCAGAAAGACGCCTTCCATGCCAGTCCGTGCCGCCTCCCGCCTTGCAGCCGTCGTCGCGCTCGCATCGCTTCCCGCGTTGGCCGCCTCTACGGGGCCGTTCAGAGCCGTCGATCGCGACTCTCGGACGAATTATTGGATCGAGGACCGTAGCTGGGGCGGTGGCGCTCGCTTTGTGTTGAATTTGAAAGAGAGCCTGAAAGCGGACGCAGCGCACCGAGATCTTTTCGCTGGAACCGAATTCGAAACAAATGAACGGCCGCCTTCCCTGAAGTTTCTCGCGGGAGGCGACCCTGAATTCACCTTTGGTTGTGCCGACCGGGATCCGGCGAAGAGCTACTGGCGCTTTCGCGTGGGAGTCACGCCGCCCGGATCGGGCATCCCGAGCAAGGACGAGATCGCATATGAGAAGGGCGTAAAATATTACTTCGGCGCGCCGGGAATGCTCGTTCTGCTGGGCGAGGCGGACAAGCAGACAAGGCGCATTCCGCTCGCGCCGAGCGACGACGCGCTCGAAACCGGCGCTCTGACGCAAGACGATGTCCGAGCCATCCTGAACGCGTCCGTGATCCGCGCCAAGACCCCGCGGATTTTTTTCGAATCTGGAACCTCGGCGCTGAAAGCGACGATCGACGGCAATGCGAAGCTTCCTTGCGCCGCGCGGTGAGCTCGCTGTCGATCTGCGTCCGCACCCTCTCTCTCAAAGGTCGGAGTCGTAAATGGTCAGAAGCAAAGCGCGCCGTGTCGCCCGAGCGTGTGTCGCCGCAATCGCAGGGCTGCGGATTCTCCGCCCCTCGGTGGCAGCCTCTCGATCGAATCGGCCGACACGGCGACGAGTCTCCCCGCCACGCCGCATTTCTCTTATGCCCGTCGGGCGAACGCCAACCACTCACTCATTGTCGAGGTCGTGAAATGTTCAGAACGACGCCTTGGCTGCCAATCGGCGCCAACTCCCACCTTGCAACCATGGTCGCTCTTCAAATGCTCGCGTCGCTTCCCGCAATGGCCGCCTCTCCGGCGCCTCTCAGAGCCGTCCATCGCGATCCGCGGGCGAGTTGGATCGAGGCCTTTGACTGGGGCGGCGGCGCTCGCTTTGTGTTCGATCTGAAGCAAAGCCAGGAAGCGGGCGCGCCTTCCCTGAATTTTCTCGCCGGAGGAGCGCCTGAATTTGCCTTTGGTTGCGCCGACCAGGATCCGACCAAGAGCTACTGGCGCTTCCGCGTGGGAGCCACACCGCCCGGATCGGGCGTCACGAGCAGGGACGAGATCGCTCACGAGAAAGGCATGAAATATTATTTCGGCGCGCCGGGGATGCTCGTTCTCCTGGACGAGGCGGACAAGGAGATAAGGCGCAATCCGCTTACGCCGAGGAACGGCGCGCTCGAAACCGCTGCTCTGACGCAAGATGATGTCCAAGCCATCCTCAACGCATCGGCGATCCGCGCCGAGACGCCGCGGATTTTTTTCGAATCCGCAACCTCGGCGCTCAAGACGACGATCGCCGGCAATTCGAAGCTTCCCTGCGCGACGCGGTGAGCTCGCGTGTCGATCGGCATCCGCTCCTTCTCTCTCAAAGGTCAGGGTCAGAAAATGTCAGAAGCAGAGCGCGCCGCGCGCCGCGTCGCCCAAGCGCTCGTCGTCACAATCGCAGGTCCGTGGATTCTCGCGTCGCTGCCCGTCGAAGCCGCTCCTCGGGAGAAGCTCGAAGTCATCGACTCGAGCACTCGGTCGGAATGGATTAAGGATGATCGCGCCTGGGGTGGCGGCGTCCGCTTCTATTTTCTCGACGCGAAACATAAATCCGGCCCGCCTGACCTGACGCCGAATTTTGCGCTCGGCTGCGGCCGCGCCGACCCCGCAAAGAGTGTTTGGAGATTCCTCGTGGAACTCGCGCCGCTCGGCTCCGACGCTTCGGGCGAGGAGGAAACCGCCTATATGAAGAACAAGGCCTATTACTTCGGAGCGCAGGGAACGGTCATACTCATCGACGAAATGGACAAGGAGCTCAAGCGCGTTCCCATTCGAGCGACGGCCCGGGGCACATTGGAAACCGGGCGTCTCGCGCGCGAAGAGGTCAAGAGCTTCACGGACGCGTCGCGGATCCGCGTCGAGACGCCGAGGGTCGTCTTCGATACACGCGCCCTTGGGGCCAGTGGTCTCCACCTGATGCCCAAGCTTCCCTGCGCCACGTCGTGAGCGCGGAAGGAGTATCTCGATGTCGGATCGACTGAAGCAATTTCTCATTGTCGTCCTCGTGACGGCTTCACCCGCTTACGCCGCGTCGTCCAGCGTGACTGTGGACGAAAGCGGCATGGTGGCCGCCGGCGCCTGGGGCGCGCGCAAAGCCTATGCGCCTCTCGATGTGTCCCGCATCTTGCCCGGCTTCCTCGGCGCCTGGGCCATGCGTTCGGAACTCTGTGGCGAGGCGCAGCGCTCATCCTCGTTCCGGGACTGGACTCCCAACGGATTTGTCTGGATCGCCGCCGATCGCATCTCCACCAAATCCGGCCCGCTCGTGGTCGCCGGCGCTTATGTCCGCACGCCGGAAACGTTGACGCCGCGCGACGTAGAAGCCGCTCTGGCCGAGACGCGCAAAATCGTCATTTCGTCCGAGCGGGAGCGAAACGCCGCCGAGATGCTCGTCGAACTGCGCCCGCTTCAGCAAAGCGAAAGCCATTTCTATCAGCTCAGCCTCTCGGACGAGAAGAAAACGCTCGTGATCGAGGAAGCCGGCCGTGAGCGGGTCACATTGAAACTTTGCAAATGAGCCGTCTCATGCCCAAGACGACGGGAGAATTTCGGAGGGTCGCGCCTCGCTTCTCGGAGCGGGACAATATCCGCCATTGCGCCATACGCGCCGGCTGACGGAAACGGCTGGCTGAATCGGATAGAGGCGGGCCGCAGCGTCCAAGCGCCCGCGCCGGCGTTTCTCATTGCCGGCCCGCCCAGCGAAACCTCAGAACTGCGGCCGTTTCCTTTGGAGGCGCATCTTCCTCGCCACTCGAGGCGTAACTTATGGGGACCTCGATATCGAATGGCGGCTCAGGCAGCGCCTCGGGAGAAAGCGCGATGGGAATACGGTAGGTCTGCCGCCCGTCGGCGTCGAGCTTTATGTCCCAACCCTTCGAAGCGCTCGTAGCGCCGCCTCCCGAGACACAGCGCTTCGCCACGAACCTGCGGGCATTGGCGTCGGACAGATACGCGGATCGCTCGCAGGTCCATGGATCGATGCGGATCAGCGCCGTCTCCACCTGCGAGATCGCGCCGGAAGCGAACTCGATCTCGAGCCATTCGACTCCCTTGCCGGGGACCTCATGGACATCGACCAGTCGCACCGTGAAATGCGGCAAGCGAACGGTATCGCGCCCGGCCGCCATTGCGCCCCCGGCCGCAAGGCTGAAGACGCCGACGACAAAGCGGCATAGAAAAAGTTTTCGTGTCGATATCATCCCGTGTCTCCCAAGAGACATTTCCACTTGTGGCGCTGCTTCATGCGCCGCTTTATCGACAGCGGACCAATCGCGAGACCGCCGACGGATCGGGCCGCACCGTCCGCCATTCGAGAACGGCGCTATCGGACGAAAGGGTAAACTCTTCCGTAGAATCCCACTTTCCTCCGCCGCCCGAATTTCGAGCGTTGATAATAATCGTGCGGCGCGAGCTCCCCATGGTGAGAACCCCGAGAGCGATCATTTCCCCTTTCGACTGATGCAGACCTTTGGAATCGATTGCGAGCACGGCGGTCGGTTCTCCCCCGGTGCAATTATGGGCCGAATAGGCCCATTTTCCGTGATATTTCAGGGGAATCTCGTGCAACGGGCGCGGCGTTTCCCCCACGGCGTCAATTCCCTCGGGCGGGGCGTCGTCCGAAACTCCGACAGAGAATTCCAACCGTCCGTTGCTCTTGTGGCGGTAGACTTCCAGCAGCAGCGATGGATTGCCGTCGACGATGGCCGCACTCGTTTCCTTGTCGATCGTCAACATGGCGCCGGCGATCTCGACGCAGTGCGTCGTCCCCGCAAAATAAGCGTCGACGCTGTCGCTCTTCCGGCGCAGACCTCTTACATGGACATTGAAGCGGTCCTGCTGGAGAATGGCGAGCGCGTCGAACAAGGCCTCCCCCTTGTTGCCGACCTGGTCCTCCGGCGTGATTTCCGCACAATATTCGGTGAGATAGTCGAGAGCTGCTTTATCGCGGACGCCTGGTCCTGCAAAGCCGAGCGCAGACGGCGAAAGGCAATATGAACTGGCTAGAAAGCCGACCGTGGCGATTTGCCGCCATCGTCTTCGAGACATCGCCAGTCCTCGGGTCAAGCCATTCGATCCGTGGCTATTCCCGGCGCCGCACACTGTCAACATACATGAAGTACCAGTTCGCTTTTACGCTCAACTTCGACCCGCACCGACGATAGATTCGACTGGCAAGCAGGATCTGACAGGAGTGCGAACAATGTGCGCCTTCTCTTCAACTTCGTTCATCAGCGGACTTTTGGTCGCTCTGACGCTGCCTCAAATTCTGTCTGCCGCGCCGGCATGGGGCGACGCCGAGAATCCAATTGCTGAACTCGAGCAGCATGAACTCGAACAGGCTGCGCTCGCGTGCCAGTCTCGGAGTTATAAAGAGTTGTTCACCACCATGATCCGATCGGCAGCCGTGCGAAAAAAATACGCCGCGCCTCAGATCGATTATGAGGAACGCGGCAAAAAGAACGAGACGAGGAAGAGCGCGATTCCGAAAGAGAGCTACGACAAATTTCCGATCCAGATGTTCGATTTCTATTGGAAAACGACCGTCCCGGCGAAGCCCGGCGACAAAGAAGAATATGTGATGATGGAGTTCAATGAGGGCCAGAGCAATCAGATTTCCGTCGAGTGGACGCGCGTGCATTTCCGGGGACCGTACGTGGGCGAGGAGAATTTGGGGACAGCGTACGACCTCGACGGCAAGCCTTATCGTCCGGGACGGCGAGTCGATGGCCAATTGCTTCTTTATCCGACCAAAAATTGCTGGGAGCTCGTTGCAGATATTCGTTATGTCGAGTAGCGCTGCGATGGCGATCGAGAGAGCCACGGCATGGTTGAAGGCAAATGCTCAGCGAATGGCGGCTGGAACTGCGGCGCAACGCGCGGGTGACGGTTTTGCAACGCGGCCGAAGACCCGGGAAGCTGGCTCTCGCCTTGGCACATGATCGGCGCCTGCGGCCTTGCTTCGACTCGATCAGAGACGGTGACGCCATTTTTGGCACATGGTGGTCGAACGCCGTGACAAACACGACCGCCGGCAAAGCATCCGTAAGACTATCGAGCAATTCGAACCCGGCGCCGCGCGGCATCTGGATGTCGAGCAAGAGGATGTCCGGCACACGCTCTTCTACGAGCGCGCGGGCCTTCATGATATCGCCAGCCTCATCGACTGGCTTACCCAAGTCGAGCTTGTTTCAACAGTCGTGTCAGCCGCCGCGGGGCCGGCGGCTCATCATCGACTACAAGAATCGTCAGTTCGGTCATTCGGTCCTCCACGGCATATCCAATGCCGCCCGATAGACACCCGGTGCGGCAGGACCGGCCGAAAATTGCCCGTCATCCTGAAACCGCGCTCGAAGGCGGTCGGCGACATTCTTCAGCCCGACCCCCATGCCAGCGGGCTTTGGCCCGACCGTTTCCATCGGCATGTCGTTCTCGACGATCACGCGCAGCCGGCCGGTCTCACGACGGGCGGAGAGCGAAATACTGACCTTGCCGGCCATCGCGCCAACGCCATGCTTGATTGCATTTTCAATCAGGGGCTGGAGGATCAGACTGGGCACCAGCGCGTGACGCACATCATCCGGCATGTCGATATGGAAGGTCATCCGATCCGAGAAACGCTCATGCTCAATCTCTAGATATTCCTCCTGCAACGTCAGTTCCTCGGACAGCCGGACATCGTGGAACGGGTCCAGCGTCAGCGTTGTGCGCAGGAACGTCGACAGCGACAGCACCATGCGCTCGGCGCGTGTCGCGGAGCCTTCTTCAATCAGTCCCGCGATCGAGTTGAGCGTATTGAAAAGGAAATGCGGATTTACCTGATAGCGCAGCGCCCTCATTTGCGCGGAAAGGGCCTCTTCCCGAACCGCTGCCAATCGGCGCTCGCGGTCCCTGATATCGAAGCTGTAGAGAAGCGTCAGAAACACGATGGACCAGCCAAAGTACACGGCCCAGCACATAAACAGCTCTTTTATGTTGTCATCGACAGAAAAGTTAAGATTATCCGCGGCGTAGAAGGTCTTGTAAAATTCCATCGTGACAAAAAAATCTGTAACGGAAACGAACGCGGATATAAGGAAGCATATGATTACATTATATATCATTCTATTTCTGCGCAGATACCAGACTGCGATCGACATTATAGAAAATGACAGGGGTCCTGACACAATATTGACCATCCCGGAATGACCGACAAAGCTCTTCGAGTCATTTTCCTTTAATTCCGCTCCGGAGAAATATGCAGACACGCCATAGAATAGCGCCGCCAAAAATAGGTGTGTTATTCCCAGCCTGAACGCTTCCCCAAAGAGGGATTTTCGGGTTGACATTCCATCTTCCATCCGAATCGCCCTTCGTCCGCCAGGTTGGTAAAGATGCCCAGCGGATTGATTTGTCATCAGCCAGCGTAGAACCGGTACATCGTCGTATTTGATCATCCTTGGCAGCACGTCCACAAAGATGGCCGATGGTCAATGGACAGGTGAAAATCCCGCGAAACTGGCGGGCGGGTTGGCCACTTTGGGCTTACTTATTTTTCAGCATGACCTGAGGGGTGGTGACGTGCCCCCGAAGTTTCATCCAGCGCCGGGCGCGATCGGTTTCCCCACCCCGCGCCAGCCGGTCCTGCCTTTGATGCTCAACAGCAGGCCGCGCTCGTTCGTCGCGCCGGGCGGCCGATCAGTCGAGGCGGGATTCGTCGGCTGATCAGCAAGGTCCTCGAGCACGAGAAGCGGAGGCGAGAGTTTCGCCCCCGCGGACCGAAAAGCCGGATGTGTTGGTATCTCTAGCGCTGTCCGATGGGAGGTCGTTATCGATGTCGTTCGTCTGGAGCTGCGCGAGGCGATCGGATGCAGCGAGCATGACGCCCGGCAGTCGTTGGTCGCCGTACATAGGGACGATCTGCTGGAGGCATGGAGACGGATTCATGGCTGAGTTGACCAAGCAGCAATTCGACGCGGCGACGGCGTGCGGCGAGGCGTGACTGAAGGGACCCGTGCCGAAAGCGCGTATTACGACGCCGGGTGCAACCGCGTGGTGATCCGCCTCACGACGGGAATCGAGATCGGTTTTGCGCCCTGGCAAGTCGAAGGCCTCGAGCATGCGAAGGCCGAAGATCTCGACGAGATCGAAATCACCCCGGCCGGGCTCGGCGTTCATTTCCCGAAACTCGATGCGGATCTGTGTACTCCCGCGTTGCTCGACGGCGTTCTGGGATCGACGAGCTGGATGGCGGGCCTGATGGGCCGTAAGGGCGGCAAGTCCCGATCGCCGAGCAAGGCCTCGGCAGCACGCGAAAACGAAGAGCGCGCTACCGGCGGCTTTCGGAAGCGGAAGACGCCCGAGCTGCGCTGAATAGGCGCGGTCTGGATCGCGTGACCCGGCCGAATTCACTGTCGATGACTTACGCCAAATCGAATCGGAAAGACCACGCGGAGCCGCTGTGTGAACCCGCTTCGAGAAGACCGCCTGGAATTATCGCGCCGTCGTAACGATCGCCGCCATCGTCCTATGGCTCAGGTAACTGTCCACAGAGGGCTCGGCGGAAAATACGTCGAAAACGGCCGCGTCCATGGCGCGGCCGTTTTCGCGCGCTGTGTCGCCGCGGCGACAGTCCGATGAAATTCGACGCCCCGCGCCGCCCGCGAGGCGCTTTGCCTCTTGACGCTGCTTTCGCCATTGCCGACCCTGCCACAATGGCGAAGTTTCGGCCCGGCCTGAGGCAAATCGTGCGCATTTTCCTCACCCGAGGAATTGCGGCGCTGCTGCTGCTTCAGACGCTCGCGCTCGCCTTTGCCGAGGCGCGTCCCATGCCGCTCGCGCCGGGGCTCGACGCGGCGAGCCGCTTGTGCGCGCCGATATCCGACGGCGGCCATGACGGGCTCCCCACGGCGCCGAGCCGCGCGGACCGGCCTGGCCATTGCCTCTGCTGCCCGCTCTCCTATGACCCGAGCGACGCCGTGCTCGCGACATTGCTGACCGCGACGCTGCTGCTCCTCGCCCCGCCCCACGGCGCCGAGAACCGGCGCGCTTTCGTGACCGACGCTTGGCCGCTCGCCGGGGCGACGGGCGTCCGGCCCTTCTCGCGTGCGCCGCCCGCGGCCTGACCGCGCCCCGCCGCCCGCGATCACGCCGGCGGACCTCGACGAGAGCGCATAGCGGAGCCGCCCGAGCGGCCTCCGCGCACCATGGGTCCTCTCAGCCGCCACGGCCCTCTCCGCCGTCGAAAGGCGATCATGCCCGATCCGAGAACACATCGTTTCCGCGAGCTGTTTCGCCGCAACAAGCGCGTGCTGCTCGATTATTTCAAGCGCCGCGTCGGGCCGGAGAACGCCTCCGACCTGCTGCAGGAGACCTTCGTCCGCGCCATCCGCCGCGAGGATTTCGACACGATCGCCGACCCGCCGGCCTTTCTGAAGCAGATCGCCATAAATCTCTCGCGCGATTTCGCGCGTCGCCGCGAGAGCGAGGCCAAATATTTCACGCCCGGCGACGCGCCCGAGGACGTCGCCGAGCCCGCCGTCGAGCCGGATGCGCTCTATGAGACGGAGGAGCTCGCGCGCCGTCTGCTGGAGGCGATCGAGGCGCTGCCGCCCAAATGCCGGCAGGCCTTCGTCATGCGCCGCTTCGAGGATCTCTCGCATGAGGAGATCGCCGCGCGCATGCGCATTTCCCGCAATATGGTAGAAAAGCATCTGCGGCTCGCCATGGAGCGTTGCCGGGCGGCGCTCGATTGACGCCCGATCGCCCCTTCGCGACCTCCCCTTTTGCGCATCGGGCGCGTCCTACTCTATGAGAGCCTTGTTCTCGAGCCCTCTGCGGATACCATGAGCGCGGACCTCGTCCCCAGCGAAGCGGAATTGGAGCGAAGGCGCGCCGCCATCGCTTGGTGGATGCGGCTCGACTCGGGCTCCTCGACGCCGGCGGAGCGCAAGGCCTTCGCCGCCTGGCTGACCGCGGACGCCGCCAACAAGGCCGCTTTCGACGATATCTGCCGCCTGTGGGGCGATCTGGAAATTCTGCGCCCGCAGCTGCAGCCGGCGGCGAAGCCCCGGCCGCGTTTCGCCCGGCCGGGGCTTCGCGCCGCGGCGGCTGTGGCCGGCCTCGCTCTGGCCCTCGCGCTCTCTTATGACGAATTGTCGATCCGCTGGCGCGCCGGCCATCTCAGCGGAACCGGCGAACTGCGCAGCCTCGTCCTCGAGGACGGCTCGCGCGTGGAGCTCGGCCCCGATTCCGCGTTGGAGACGAATTTCGTCGGCGGCGAGCGGCGCGTGACGCTGCTGCGAGGCGAGGCCTGGTTCGCGGTGGCGCCCGACGCCGCCCGGCCCTTCTCCGTCGCCACCCCGGCGGGAACCACGACCGCGCTCGGCACCGCCTTCGACGTCTCGATCCAGGGCGCGCGCACGGAAGTGACCGTGACCGAGCATCGCGTGCGGCTGTCGGGCGCCGGCCCGAGCGTCATCGTCGAGGAAGGCGCGCAGAGCGCCTTCGCGCCGGGCGTGGCGGCGGTTTCGCCCTATCCGGTCGATACGGATCAGGTGACGGCATGGCGGCGCGGCAAGCTCATCTTCGACGACAAGCCTCTCGCCGAGGTGCTGGCGACTCTCTCGCGCTATCGCCGCGGATATGTGGCGCTCGTCGACCCTAGCCTGCGCGGACGGCGCGTGACCGGCGTCTTCGAGACCCGCGATCCCGAGGCGGCGCTGCGCGCGATTCAAAAATCGCTCGGTCTTCGCGCCGTCTCTCTCGGCTTCGTCACTCTGATCGGAGGCTGAGAGGAGCCGCGCAAAAAAAACATCGTCGAGCGACCTCCTCCCCGGACGCCGAGCCGCGTCCAACTCGGTGAGGGGACGTTCGAGCCCCCGAAAAGATGCGAGGGGGCGCCGATGGCGAGACGGGTTTCGAGGCAAAGCGGCGGCGACGCCGGGAGTGCGATCATGGGCGCGACGGCGCTGGCCACAGTGTTGGGCGCATTGGCGATCGGCGGCGCCGACGACGCCCGCGCCCATGCGCAAATGCCGGACAAAGAGATCGTCGAGATCGTCCGCGCCTATTCCATCCCCGCCGGCCGCATGTCGACGGCGCTGACGCGTCTCGCCGATACGAGCGGCGTGCTGATCGTCTATGACACGACGCTGACGCGGACGCTGCGCACAGGCGGACTCGAGGGAACGCATACGCTGAATGCCGCGCTCGAGCGGCTGCTGTCCGGCTCGGGACTGAATTACGAGGTGGCGGCGGACGGAAAATCCGTGCTGATCGTGCTGGCGCAGAACGATGGGCAACGCAATGACGCGGGGGCCGAGCCGCTGCCGACGATCGACATCGGAGCTGAGAACGGGCGACGAGTGGAAGACCGCGGCGGCCGCGCGCGCGGCGGCTCCGGCGATGGCGCACGCGAGACGGGCTATGCCCGCTCCTCGACGTCGAGCGCCACGCGAACCGACACGCCGCTCATCGACACGCCGCAATCGGTGCAGGTGGTGCCGCGCGAGGTCATTCACGACCGGCAGATTCTCAACGTGCTCGAGGCGGCGCAGAACGTCTCCGGCGTGCAGGCGGACAATAGCGGGATCTTCTACGACAACTTTCTCATTCGCGGCTTCAGCAGCGGCTATGGCCGCAGCTATCGCAACGGATTGCGTGTCGACGGAACCGGCGGCGGGGTCGACATGGCCTTCACCGATCGCGTCGAGGTGGTGAAAGGCCCCGCCTCCATGCTCTATGGACGCATCGAGCCCGGCGGCTTCGTCAATATCGTCACCAAGCGGCCGCAAGAGGATTTCGCGGCGACGCTCGACACGCAATTCGGGAGCTTTGGCCTCTCGCGCACCATCGCCGACGTCACCGGCCCGATCGACGATCAGAAGACCGTGCTCTACCGGGTGATGGGAGTCTACGACCGCGCCGATTCTTTCGTGAATTTCGACCACCGGAACAATGGCGCGGCGGCGCTCTATCTCACCTTCCGTCCGAGCGAAAATTTCGAAGCCAATGTGCAATTCGAGCACTATGAGCAGATGAAATCGATCCGGGCCGGCCAGGTTCCGGTCAATCTGCTCTATGACGATCTCGGCAAGCCGCTCACGATACAAGGCTTCAACGATCGACCGGCCAATCTCCCGAGACGCTATAATCAGGTCGATCCCGAATATTGGTCGCAATTTCCCTATGTCGTCCATCGCACCGTCTACGCCTTCGACTGGACATGGCGCCTCGCCGACAAATGGAAGGTGACGAGCGCCTTTCACTATGTCGACGCCCATGAGAATCAGAATGCGATCTTCATCTCAGGATTCGACGGCGTCACCCTGAATCGCAGCTTCTACGCCGGAGTCGTGAAGCGCTATCAGCTCTCGACCAATCTCAATCTGATCGGCGAGATCGACACGGGGCCGATCCATCATGCGCTCCTCGCCGGCGTCGACTGGTTCCATTATGGCGACGACTGGCCGAGCACCGGATGGCTTTCGTCCTTTCCCTCGCTGAATGTATGGACGCCGTCCTATGGAGGGGTCGGGCCGCTCATGCATTCGGTGGCCGATCTCGGCCGCAACAACACGCTTTTCGCGAGCCGCTGGCAGAATTTCGGCGCCTATGTCCAGGATCAGATCAGCTTCCTCGACGACCGCGTGCATCTTCTGCTCGGCGGCCGCTACGACAAGGCCGAGGAGCGCTACGGCACGACCTATGGCGGCGATTGGGAAGCCTGCTATCCCGCCTGCTCGCCCTATCCGCTCGACCGCTACGCCGATAAGACGCCGCTGTCGCCGCGCGCCGGGCTTCTCGTCAAGCTCGATCGCGACACCTCGCTCTACGGCAGCTACACACGCTCCGCCGGGACGAACAACGGCAAGAGCTCGGGAGGAGAGATCTACCCGCCGGAGCGCGGACTGCAATGGGAGGTCGGCGTCAAGAAGCTATGGATGGACGGGCGCCTCTCGACGAGCCTCGCCCTGTTCGATCTGCGCAAAAAGAACGTGCTTCAGTCCGATCCGTTCAACCCTGCCTTCTCTCTCGCCGTCGGCGAGGTGGCGAGCCGTGGAATCGAATTCGACATCGCCGGACAGCTCACCGAGAATCTGAGCGTCCTCGGCAGCTACACTTTCAATTCCGTGAAGATCATCGACGACAATGACAATGGCAATGTCGGCAAGCGCTATTACGGCGCCGCGCCGAATGTCGGCAATCTGTGGGCGAAATGGGACACGGCCCCCGGCGCGCGCGAAGGCTTCGAATTCGGCGCCGGCTTCTATGCGATGGACCGCCGCTACGGCAGCAATGACAACAGCTGGTATATGCCGGCCTATGTGAAATTCGACGCCATGGCGTCCTATCGCACGGTCATCGCCGGGCATGATGTCGCCTTCCGCTTCAACGTCAAGAATATCGGCGACGCGCGCTATTTCGAGAACAGCAATGGATTCAACACCGCCTTTTATGGCGCGCCGCGCGCTTTCCTCGGGCAGGTGAGCTTCAAATGGTGAGCGGCCGCGACGATGGCGCGCTGAAAAGCGCCTCGGTCGCCGCCGCGATCCGAGACGCGCCCGTCCGTCGCGCGCGCAAAATGTGGCGAAAGCTGTGGCTCGACATCCATCTCTACATCGGCCTCACCATCGGCGCTATGCTCGTCGTCATCGGCCTCACCGGCAGCATTCTCGTGTTCTGGCACGAGGTCGACGCCTGGCTCGATCCACAGCTGCGCATCGTCGTCGCGCGCCCCGGCGGCGCGCGCGACTTCGCGCCTCTGGCGACGATCGAGCGCGCGGTGGCGGCGGGCAAGCCGGACGGCGGAAGGATCACACATATTTGGATGCCGCGCGACGAGCGCTCGACCTATCTTGTCTATTATGACCTCGACGGCGAAACGCGTCGCTTCGGCGTCGATCCCTACGCCGCCACGACGACCGCGGATCGGCTCTATTATGCGAAGAGCAATCCGTTCCGCCATGCTCTGATGGGCTTTTTGTTTCAGCTGCATTTCTCGCTGCTGCTGAGCGATCTGCTCGACGATGGCGGCGACACGGTCGGCGTCATGGCTCTCTTGCTGATCGTCTCGGTGCTTTCGGGCCTCTATCTCTGGTGGCCGGCGCCGGGGAAATGGAGATCGGCGCTCACATTGAAGCGCGGCGCAAAGGCTGAGCGTCTCAACTATGATCTGCACAAGCTCGGCGGCGTCTATTCCGCCGCCGTGCTGCTCGCCGTGCTGATATCGGGAATCTACATGAATCTGCGCGATCCTTTCGTCTGGATCGTCGATCATGTCGCGCCATTGACCAATGGCGGCGCCATCGAGCGCAAATCCGAGCCTGCGGCGGGACGCTCGCCGATCGGCTTTCCGCAGGCCATAGCGGCGGCCTCGGCGCGTTCGCCGGAAGGGCGCATCGAGCGCGTCGATTTTCCCGACGGCGAGCGAGGCGCGTTCACCGTCCATCAGGACGATGTGCCGGGCGTCGGCTGGTTCATCCACTCCCGCTCGCTGATCGTGGATCGCTTCTCGGCGGCTGTAACGGCGATCGAGGACAATGCGCATGGAACCGCCGGCGACGCCTTTTTGCGCTGGCAATGGCCACTGCATTCCGGTCAGGCCTTCGGAATGACAGGGCGGCTGCTGGTGCTGGCGAGCGGGCTGCTTTGTCCTTTGCTTTTCGTGACCGGGGTGATCCGCTGGCGGCAGAAGAGGCGCGCCCGCCGCGCCTGAGCGGAGCAGAACGAATTTCGGCGCCTTCGTCCGCTCTGCTTTAAGCCGCCTCGCCCACGCCATTCGCGCCGCAGCGAGGAGCCCTCATGTCGGAAGAAGCCAAGCTCGTTCTGCTCGAGGGCATCGCCGCCGCGCTGGAGCGGCTCGCCCCGCAATCGCCGCGCGCATTTCGCGCAAATCTGTCACGCCATTCGCACGTTTCGCACAAATTTTCAAGTTTTGTGCAGGTGTAAACAATTGAAGATATTGAAAATCTGCCGCATGATTTCCTACAACGTGACAACTGGAGGAATCTCTGCCTCCCTTGCCAAAGCAGCTCGGACGGACGCTCGCGCGTCGATCCGCTGCTTGTAGAGCGCAATCACCGGCCAATGGTCGAGGTCGACCGAAAAGCCCTTCATCCACCCGAGCACGGTGAAGAGATAGGCGTCGGTGACCGTGAAGCCGTCGCCAACCAGATAATCCCGAGATGCGAGGCTCATCTCGATGAAGTCGAGGCGCCGGAACAGCCGGTCCCGAAAGATGACCAGCGCCTCCTCCGGTAAGGCTCGATTGAACAGCGGGCTCGATCCGGCATGAATCTCGCTGGTGATGAAGTTGAGCCATTCCTGGAGCCGAACCCGCGCCAGCGTATCGGCGCGCCCCACGATCAGCGGACCGCCTCGACCTACATATTCGGCGCCGTCTGTCCAAAGGACGGCAAAGGCGCGGCGCTGGTCCTACCCGCCTGCAACACCTACGCGATGAATCTGCTCCTCGTCGAAATCAGCAAAACTGTCGCGCCAAGCGCCCAAGCCGCTCTCATCGTCGACCGCGCCGGCTGGCGCATGACCGACAAGCTGGTCGTGCCGTCCAACATCACGCTCGTTCCCTTGCCGGCGAAATGTCCGGAGCTGAATCCGGTTGAAAACGTCTGGCAGTTTTTGCGCGAGAATCGGTTGTCCAACCGCGTCTTCAAATCCTACGACGATATCGTCGATCATTGTTCCGCCGCCTGGAACAAGCTCATCGAACAGCCATGGCGCATCATGTCCATCGGCTTGCGTGAATGGGCGCATAGGTTTTGATCAGTGAGGATTAAGATTAGGCGGCTTAAGGCGGCGTTACGCCTATCGGGTTGCATATCTAACCATTATGGAACGGCGGAACGTCTGCTTCTGGCGCCACCTCCTCATTCTGGTCGGCGAGGGGGACCGCATCGGCGGAAGCCGCGACGGCTCCGCGTTTCGGATTGACGCCAGCTGCATCCCGTGCCAGTTTTCCTTGTAGGCGGATACGGCCTGCTGCTTGCGCCTCGAAGGTATGGCGAACGTATCGAGACGACGATTCCCTTTGCCTGAGCGGACGCGTCAGCAATGCAAGCGCCTGATCATCTCGTTCGCGCAGCAGAGGTGATCCCATGCGTGATTTCCGTGACGCAAAAGCGATGGCGCAGAGCTTACGATCCGCCGTCGCCGCCAAAGGTTTGACGCTTACCCATTCGGAATGCCTGGAGATAGCGGCACGAATGCTCGGCGCCAAGGACTGGAATGTCTTGGCGGCGGCAATCGAAAGGGACGCAGCGCCTTCTCCCGAATCTCCAGGGCGGCGCGCCACCGACCGCTGGAGTGGGCCGCTCTTGCTCGTTCGCGACGTCGTGCTGTTCCCAAAACATACGGCCCCAATCTATGTCGCGAGGGACTTCTCCAAGTTGGCGGCGGCGGAGGCCGGACGCGGTGAACTCGAAGTAATGGTCGTCGCGCAGAAGAATGAAAGTGATGAAAGGCCCGGACGCGAGGATATCTATGACCTCGGCACAGTCGCCGACGTGCTCGACATGACGCCGTTTACGCCCGTCGGGGCAGCGCGACATAGCGCGCTCAAACTCACCTTGCGCGGACGTCAGCGCGCGCGGCTTTTCGACATCGTCGACCAAGGCAACGGGCTGAGCGCCCAAGCCCAGATCATTGCGACGGAGCTGGCGGATACCACAGCAGCCGCTGAGCAAGTGCGCGCTGCGTTCGAGGCCTTTCGCACATTCGTCGTTGGCTGGCCGAATATCCGCGGGCTGAGCACTGAGCGTCAATCGCGCCTGATCACCCGGACGGAAGGCATCGCGCGGCCGGACGTGCTGGCAGACGTCATCGCGCAATACGCGCCGGGCTCCGTCGTCGAGAAACAGAAACTGCTCGAATTGCTCGATCCGCTGGCGCGATTGGCGTCGGCAGCCGCCTTGCTGAGCCGCGCGAGCGCGTTGGCGGTGTAGGAGCAGGAACGTGGGACGTTGGGCGCGCCTCCTCCTTCGCCCGCGCGTCGACGGTGGGGCGGAGAAACGAGCCGCCGAAGGAGTCCGCGTCGGAGCCAAGAAGGCAAGCTCCGGCGTGGACGCCGCGCCACCCCGCCACGCCACGCCACACTACATCCCGCTCAATCGCTGATAGCTTATCCAGCCCGCTCGGCTCAGGGCGATCGTCCGCTTATGACGCACCGTTCCCAATCGGGGCGGCAAATGGTCGGGAGCATGCACGGCAAGAGTAAGTTCAAAAATTCATAGCGGCATCGTTAGGCGCTCGACCATGGGCTTGAAGGACAGCCGGCGGTAAAAGTTTGCGGCCTGAGCAACGTCCTACCATGGCTCAGGCGAGCCGAGCGCCAGAGACCTACGCTCCGACCTCCGCGTCACAGTTTCCGCTCGAGCTATCCTTGCTTGAACCGCGCCCGTATTCAATCGCTGTCTGACGCTCGGATTGCGCAACAAATATGATATAGCGAGCTCGCAGGCGCAAAATCCACTTTGGCGGAGCCATAGGCGTCGAACTCGTCGATCCAGCTTCCCGACGTGGCGGGCTCGAGGAATCGAACACGCATCGCATCCAGAAAATCGCTCGCCATCGGACCATCGCACCTCCGATATTTCGACCGCATTACATGGGCGGCCTTTGCAGCCTCGGCATAGAACCAGAGCCGAGTCGCGCGATCCGCGGCTCCGCCGACCGTCGCGCGAGCGTAAATTCGGCCGTCTGCGCCGACGCCGCTGCGCAGAGCGGTTTCCCATAGCCGCGCCACGGTCGATGTCTGATTGAAATGCCGAAGCTCCTCGTTTTGCTCGAGCAACCATATCCACTCGAAATGATGACCAGGCTCGAACGGAAAATGCGGGCCGTCGAGAGGACGCCAAATTTCGTCGAAACATTCGACCAGAATGGAATCTTCAGCCTGAACGAATCGACTGAAGAAAATGTCTCGCACCACAATGGCTCGTTCCAGATACGCCGAGCGCTTCGTCGCATCGAAGAGTGAGAGCAATGCTTCGAACAAATGCATATGCGAGTTCTGACGGCGCGGGCTATCGCTCGCCGGAAGGGTCTCGACATAGCCGCCATGCTCGGAAGCCATGTCGCGATCCAGAAAGCTCAGCGTCGCATCGGCGATCGCGATATAGGCGGAATCTCGCGTCGTCTCATATGCCTTCGCGAGAGCGAGCAGAATGAATGCATGCGTATAGAGATCACGACGACCATCGACGACGGCGCCGTCGCGCGCCACGGAAAAGGCCCAGCCGCGAGCGCCGTCGGCTTCATAATAGCGTTCGATCATCGTCGCGCCCGCGCGCGCGACCAACTCCGCTCCCTCCGCGAACCAGCCTGTTCGATGCGCAACGCTGTAAGTGTAAATCTGACGCGCTTGCACCATGGCTCGTCTGGGCGTCTCGAGCAGCGGCGCGCCTGTGAGCGAAAGACGTTCGACGAATGAGCTCGTGCGCTCATCCCAGCCATTCGAAGCCCACAGCGGAAGCGCTTTCTCTTTCAGCCACGCACGGATCGATCTCGGCTCTTCGGCGCCAGTCATATCATATCCTTTGAGAGTGCGTGTTCGAAGGCAAAGACGTCGCGCAGCCGCGACGCCTCGGCGTAGGCCGACCAAATCACAGGTCGCCGCCGGCTCGATGCACGTCGAATCCGCTCACCGGCGCCGACCTCATCGGGCGCGCCTCGAAAGCGATTTCGTAAGCCGTTTCCGTCGAAGTCCCGTCATCATGAGCGCGCGCGAGCGCAATGAGCCGCTATCCGCTCGATCTCCCATCGGATCGACGCATAGAGATCGCCGCCCGAAAACAAGCGCCCACGAATGCCTGCACGCCGCGCCGCCTCCATGTCGCTTTCCTTGTCGCCGACGAGAAGGCTCGCACCCAGGTCGATCGGCCACTCGGAAGACGCCCGCAAAATCATGCCGGGATTGGGCTTCCGGTCGGGATGATCAGTATGTCGCCACTCAGCGTCGACAGCGTCCGGGTGGTATGGACAGAAATAGAATGCGTCGATGTGAGCTCCCGCCGCAGCGAGCTGCGCGGACATGGCGGCGTGAAATCTATCGATATCCGCTCCGCGAAACAGCCCGCGCGCAACTCCGGCTTGATTGCTGACCACGATGGCGAAAGCTCCCGACTCGTTCACGCATCTGATCGCTTCGACCGCCCCCGGAATCCACTCCAAGTCCTCGACGCGATGGCAATAGCCCGAATCGCGATTCAGCACGCCGTCACGGTCGAAAAAAACCGCAGGTCGGCGCCTGTCGGCGAGATCTCTACGCGCTTTGTCGAGCGATTCCGGCGTTCCGATATCGATAAAATATCCTTCGAGCTCATCCCCGAGAATAGCGCGGGCCGTGGCGAGCCGCGGATAAACGTCCGACTCGATCGAGCAGGGCTCGCTCTCGACAAACGTCAATATCTCTCGCCGAAACACGCCCACTCCGGCATTGATCGACGCCGGTCCCGAGCCGCGCTCTTTTTCGTGAAAGGCGACGACATAGCCATCTTGCAATTTCACGCTGCCGTAGCGCGTTGCGTCCGACTCTCGTCGCAGCGCGAGCACGCCGAGAACATCCGGCCTCTTCTCCAGACCGGCCGACAGGCGCCGGAGATTGATGTCGAATAGCGTATCGCCATTCGCCAACAGAAATATAGGATCGAGCAAGTGCGCGGCATTTTTCAAAGCGCCCGCCGTTCCCGCCGGCGCGGATTCGACCACGATTCGCACGGACGCGCCGCGAATGGAACGGCCTTGGTAGCGCTCGAGGACGCTGTCGTGCAAATGTCCAGCGAGCAGAAGGATGTCATCGAAGCCGTGGCGAATGATCTCGAGCAGCAAAGCATCGAGAAACACAATGTCCCCGTCGATCGCCATGAGTGGCTTTGGCGTCGTGGATGCGAGCGCGCCGAGCCGCGTTCCTTTGCCGCCGACCAATATCACAGCCTGCCTCGTCGTCATGGCCTCATGAACCTTGCATATAGGCGTCGGTCGGCGAATGGATCCGCTCTATCTGAAAAGCGAATACGAATCCCCGCGCTTGTAGACTCTCGCTCGGGCCGCTCTGGAGAACTCCTTCCAGGCGCCGGCGAATACGTCGTGAGACGGAAGGGTGATCGCCCCGGCCCAATGGGCGAGATAGATTTCCTTGCCTTCTGGATCGAGCGGCTTACCGTTCGAGAAGGTGATCCCCGGGGCCTTGTAGTAGTTCTCATGGGAGGCGTTCTCGACGCAATGAGGCAGCAGCGCCGTCTTCAACCCTCGCCTATGCACCACGAAATTCATCAGCGGCTGCGCGAACAATTGGCCTCGCTTGCGAACCTCGTGGAAAATCTCGATGTCGGCTCGAATCGTCTCGAGAACGTCGGACAGACTCAGAAAGCGGCTCGACGTAACCCAAAATCCATCATTGAACAGCAGCGCGCCGTCCAAGAACGCGTGCTTCTTTTGGTTCTCGTTGTAAACATAGTCGAAGCTCGGCGACGCGACGATGAATTCTCTCTTGCCGCTTTCGAGGCGACCGAAGACCGTCCGCAAGTCACGAAAAAGGATCACATCGACGTCGACATATGCGACTTCGTCGAGCGCGAGCGCGAGCGCCTGCAGCTTGCGAAGACGACGCCGATGGGAGTTGAATATTCCAGGATAGAGCTCGTGCGACAGCCGGTCGATTTCCGCAGGCTCGCTTTCGACGATTGTCACGCCATAGACGTCGGCGGCCCGTCTGGTCAGTGAGATATTGTCGTCATAGGGAATGAGATAGAGCGGCAGCGCGGCGTTCGTGTCACGATAGCTTTCCAGAAAGGGAAGCAGCCAGTCGATCACCTTGTCATTGGCGACGATCGCGACTCCATACCGACGCTCGTCGGACGGCGATGAATCGAACCCGGCTCCAGTCATCTATTGTCCCATGTCCGTGCAGTCGCCGTATCGAAGCTTGCGCGTCGCGAGCGGCCTATATTTGTTCGAATCGGCAGCCCTGCGCAACTCGGAGGCATCGCCTTTAGCGCATCGGCTACTATCTATATTCGAACCTGAGCGGAAGCATAAAGTCCAGCATATGGCGAAACAGGGGCTTTTCTTTGAACGGTTTGTATTTCGACAAAATGTCAATTTCAAATCGAATTCGAAATTATTCGGAAATACCTCTCCTCGACAAAACCGCTAGGAGGGGCTGGGCGCTGTCGCGAGAAAGGCTTCTTGAACGGCATGTCGCAATTCGGGCGAATAAAAACTCCCAGTTTCAGTCCGTCGGGCCACCGCCGGCGACTCGATGGGAGAACGGTCGCTATCGTTCATCCGGCTTGGTCCTCGTGCGGCTCCTATCGAGTGATCTTCAGCCAAGCCATGGCGTATCGCGCGCTCGGGGCGCGCGTCGTGTCCATAGCCGTGATGGATGCGCCGACGGCCGACGCGCCGCATGGAGAGCGATGGCCGCGGTACATCGCCGAGAGCGCCGATTTGCCAGTCGACAAGCGCTATTTTTCCGGCCCACCGACGCGCAGCTGGGCGAGCTTCTCCTTGCTTAAAAACGGTTGGTGGCCTCTGATCCATGGCGATCAGGCGTCGTGGCTCATCGAGCTTTGCAAGCGCGCCCCTTTGCCGGAAGGGATCGGCGACGAGAGGATCGATCTCGTCCACGCCAATCACTTTTTCACGCTCCCCTTGGTGCGCCGCATGCTTCGAAACCGTCGAGCGCCCGTGGTCCTGGAAACCCATGACGTCCAGGCGGCGCAATTCATATTGCGCAATCGTGACGGCTTCTTCGTGCCTCCATATGTCGGCTTCTCGGATCTTCTCGCGATCGAGCTCGAGTGGATGCAAAAGGCGGACTATTGCGTGCATCTCAATCGTGAGGAGCACGAGACCTTCCAACGACTGCTTCCGAAAAAGCGCCATGCGCTCATATATCCGGCTGTGCCGCCGGCGCGACCGTCGCGCGGAGGCGACAGGATTTTGACGGTCGCCAGCGGGCACTACCCGAACTACCTCGGAATCAAATGGTTGCTGGAGGAGGTGCTTCCTCTCGCGCCCGGCGTTTCGATCGACATCGTCGGGGACGTCGACGAAGCGGTGAGAAAGCGCGACAAATCACTTTTCGACGCTCATCGACATCTATTTCGAGGACGCGTCCCGCAGATCGAGTCGGCATACGAGCAAGCCGGCTGCGTGCTGCTCCCGACATTGGAGGGATACGGGCTTTCGATCAGAACGGCGGAAGCGCTATCCAGCGGCGCTCCCCTGATCGCGACGCCGCTCGCGTTTCGCGGCCTGGACGCCGGCGTGCAAAGGCTTCGCAATGTCACGATAGCGACGGACGCCAAGAGCTTCGCAGCAGCCCTACGCGCCGCTCACGCCCGCATCGAGGATCGCGTCAGGACGGCGGACAGCCGCGCGAGCGACACGCGGCAATTCTTCGACACGGTATTCGGCTTCGACGTCTATGTCGACGCGCTCGCGGAGATCTCTGCAATGATGTTGACCGCATGAACGAGCCAGCTTTCCGACCCCGCACGAGCCCCTCGGCGCTTTTCGGCAAGGAGGTGGCGATCGTGCATCCTGCATGGCATTCTTGTGGGAGCTATCAGTCCATCCTCGGTCAAGTCGAGGCGTATCGCGCGATGGGCGCGAATGTGTCGATGATCGCCGTCAGCACCGATCCAGGATTCACTCCAGAACGTTCTTGGATCTGGCGATCATATATCGAATCGACGCCCGAGCTCGATCGCGACGCGCGCTTCTACGCCGGAGCGCCGTTGAGCGCTCTTTTCCATCCGAGCTTTCTTCGTAACGCCGTTTGGCCCTATGCGCACGGCAATCAAGCGATTATTCGAAGGGCTCTCGCCGAGCGATCACGGCTTTCGGAGAGGCTCGACAGACTGTCATTCGACATGGTTCACTGCAATCATTTCTTTCTAATGCCCGTCGCCGAACGTCTCGCGAGAGGCGGCTCGCCTGTCGTTCTAGACAGCCATGATTTGCAAGCCCGCCAGTTCATGCTCATGAACCAGAAGATTCCGTGGCTGCGCCCGCATGCGAGCTACGAGGCGATGCTCGCGGTCGAGCTCGAGAGCATGCGCGGCGCCGATCTGCTCTTGCATGTGAACATCGAGGAGCATGAGGTATTTTCAGAACTTTTGCCCGAGAAGCGTCATGCTTTGCTCTATCCGGCGGGGCCGGAGGCGCCTCGCGGGCCAGGCGGCGACGACATAGTCGTCGTGGCGAGCAACAACACGGCCAATGTCGAAAGCATCGTGTGGTTCCTTCGGGAAGTTGCGCCGAAGATCCCGGACATCGATATCAAGATCGTCGGCAACATAGGTACTGGAGTGCGCTCGGCGGCGCCGGAGGAATATAGGCGCTATCGTGACTGGTTCGTCGGGCGAGTGGATGATGTACGGCGCGTATATGAGAATGCGCGACTCGTCTTGCTTCCGATGGTCAATGGCTTTGGCCTTTCGATCAAGACGCTGGAGGCGATGGCGAGCGGCTTGCCGTTGATTGCGACATCCGCCGCGCTGCGTGGCATGCAAGACGACGCGTTGGCTCTACGAGACGTGACGATCGCCGATGATCCGGAATCGTTCGCGCGCGCGCTGACTCGAAAAGCTCGCGAGCCCCGTCGGACGGAAGCGCAGCGGCGAACGAGCGGCGTGAGAGCCTATTTCGATGCTCATTTTTCACAAGCTGTCTATCGCCGGAACCTCGAGGCGTTGGTCGAATCGCTTCTAGAGAACGGACGTCGGCCATGAAGCCATTCAGCCTCGGCGCGGACGCCGTTCCACGCGGAACGCGAGTTGGTGGTCTCGCAACTGGCGCGACGATTCGCTCCCGAGCGCCCTTGCGCCTGGGCTTTGGCGGCGGCGGCACCGACCTTTCGCCTTTTTGCGACCTGCACGGCGGCGCCGTGCTGAATTGCACCATCGATCGTTACGCATATTGCTATTTGAGCGCGCGCGACGATATGAAGCTGGTGCTGGACGCTCGTGATAGAGGCGTTGTCGAGACCCACGCATTCGGGGAGCCGATCGATTGCTCCGGCAAGCTACGGCTGCATCGAGGCGTATATAATCGGTTTCTGCAGGACGGCTTCCTGTCACGATCTCGCGGCGTCACGATCGTGACGACGACGGATGCGCTCGCGGGATCGGGGTTGGGAACGTCGTCGGCCCTCGTTGTCGCCATTTGCGAGGCGATGCGGGAATATGCCGAAGCGCCTTTCGGACTGTATGAGCTGGCGCATCTGGCGTTCGAGATCGAGCGTCGGCAGCTTCGACTGGCCGGCGGCAAGCAGGATCAGTATTCGGCGGCGTTCGGCGGCGTCAATTTCGTCGAGTTTTTCGAGCAAGATCGTGTGATCGTCAATCCGCTCCGCGTTCACAGGAATATTCTGCTGGAGCTCGAAGCGGCGCTCGTCATTTGCTTCACCGGGCTGTCTCGCGAATCGGATACGATCATCCAAGCGCAGATCAACCGGTTGACCTCGAATGACGAGGACGTCATCGCAGCGATGATGGCTATGAAGGCGGCGGCTTACGAGATGAAGGCCGCGCTGCTCGCCGGAGATTTGTTCGCTTTCGGAGATATGTTGAATCGGTCTTGGCTCTTCAAGAAGAGCACGGCGGCGACGATTTCCAATGATCGTGTCGAGCGGCTCTTGCAAGTCGGGCTCGGGGCCGGCGCCTTTGCCTGCAAGGTGTCGGGAGCGGGCGGCGGCGGCTTCCTCATGTTCATGACGGAGCCCGAGAGCAAAACGGCCGTTATGCACGCCCTGAACGTCGCGGGCGGCGAGGCGACGCCGGTGCGACTGACTGGCGAAGGAGTGGAGGTCTGGACACGCCCCTGAGGCGCGGCAAGCTCGGCGGCAAATAGCGTTTCATGCTTTCGAGCTTCTAACGCGCGACGCGCGCGTCTGCTGGCGGCGCAAAGGCGCTGGATGGGAAGACGATTCGGACGATGAGGCCATTCGGCTCGCGTTGGCGCAGCTCGATCTGCCCTTGATGAGCTTCGACAATTTCTTTGACGATAGAGAGCCCGAGGCCCACGCTTCCCGATCGGGACGAGCGCGAGGCGTCGAGTCGAACGAAAGGTTGGAGGATATCCTCGATACGATGCATGGGCACGCCGGGGCCGTCGTCGGCGACATCGATGACGACGCGGTCGCTCTCGATCGATGCGGAAACAATGACCCGGCCGCCGAAATGAAGGCCGTTGTCGATCAAATTGGTCACGGCGCGGTGGATCGCATTCGGCCGACAAAAGAAGGGAATTCCTTCGCGACCTTCATATTGAATATTCGCTCCGGTCTCTTCGAATTCGTCGCATAGAGTCGAAAGGAGCGCGCCCAGATCGAGCCATTCCTTTTCTTCCTCGTGGAAGGCGCCGCTGAGAAACGAGACGGCGGATGTCACCATCGAATGCATCAAATCGATGTCACGCAGAAGCTTGGCTGTGACGTTCTCCGCCTGTCCCGCCTGAAGCTGCAGGCGCATGCGCGTGAGCGGGGTCCTGAGGTCGTGGCTCACCGCCGCGAGCACGCGCGTGCGTTCGCGTAGCGACCGCGTGATGCGCTCCTGCATGAGATTGAACGCCCGCGCCACACGTCTTATTTCGATCGGCCCTTCTTCGTCGATCGACTCCATGACGATGTCGCGACCGAAAGCGTCCGCCTTGTGCGCCAGTCGACGCAAGGGGCCGGTCACTCGCCACACCGCCCAGCCGGACATTGCCGCCACGGCCACGCAGAGGAATGAGAGAGCGCTCATGAGCGGAAGGGTCAATTTAAAAAACTGGTCGGCTTTCGGATCGCCGGTCAAAACCTCGAGCATTCTCCCCTCCAACGGCAGCAGAACTTGAATATCTGTCGCCGGAACGTCGGAGCCGCAGGATCGAACCGTGAACGTCCGCATGACGTCGCCGAATTTCGATTGCAGAGCCGATCGAAGCTTCTGCGCGTCTTGGTCGAGGCCATCGCAGGGCCGCGGCGTTTGCGTCATCTCGATGGAGAAGTCGCTTCGTCGGGCGCCTGCGGCGATAGCGGCGCGCGCCTCGTCCGGCGCGCTGCGCATCGTCTCGACGAATGTGGCGATGCGATAGGCTGTCGGCCATGGCCATGGGGGCGGCGGCGGCGTCGGATCGAAAATCGAGAGCAAAAGGATAAAGAGAAGGATGGTCGTCGCCGAGGACAAGGCGATGATGGAAGCGATCTGGCCGAGCGTCGTCGCGAAGAAGCGCCGCATCATTCGATCGAAACCTCGGGCTGAAAGGCGTAGCCGTCCGTGCGAATGGTGCGGATGACCTCGACGACCGAATCATCATGCGCCAGCTTGCGTCTCAGGCGACTTACAAGAAGATCGACGGATCGCGGCGCTATGGCGAAACCCTCGCCACGCGAAAGATTGATCAGCTCTTCTCGTGAAAGGACGCGGGACGCGTTCTTGCAGAAAACCAGCAGCAGATCGGCTTCGGCGCCGGTCAGAGGCACGCGCAGTCCTGCGGGAGAGCGCAGGAAACGCCGCTGCGGATAGAAAGCGAAGCCTGAAAAGCGTAGAACGAACTCCGCGCCCACGGCGCGCGGCCCTTCGGCGCTCAGCGCAGGTCGCCGGAGCACGGCGCGAATTCGTGCGAGCAGCTCGCGAAGATCGAAGGGCTTTCTGACATAATCGTCAGCCCCGAGCTCCAAGCCGACGACTTTGTCCACCGGCTCGTTGAGCGCGGTCAGCATAATGATGCGCGGCCCCTCCGTCGACCTCAGGCTACGGCAGAGCTCAAATCCATCCTTGCCGGGAAGCATGACGTCGAGGAGCACGAGATCCACATCGCCGCCCGACAGAATTGGCTTTGCTTTCTCCGCACTGTCGCACACCGAGGCGACGAAGCCCTTCTCTTCGAGAAAGGCTTTCAGCAGATCGCGTATGTCGAGGTCGTCCTCGACGATGAGTATGTGGCTTTTGTTCAATGGTTCATTGCACTCCTGGAACCATGCGTCCTCGAGGAGCCGCCGCATCGGGATAGGCGCTATTTCATAGAACGGCACATGCTCCAGCATGTGTCGATTATGACACATTGCGTTAAGATATAAAAATGACATTAGCTCAATTGAGAGCTGCGGCGGCTCGGCTTTATGCCGCCGATGACGAGAGTCGCAGTGACATGCGGAGAGGCCACGTCGGTTTCAATGTAGGAGGCGCTTCGCGTCGGCCAAGCGTCGGGTCGGATGCATGCTGGAAAAGCCCAAAGAAGACCTCTGGAACGACGTCACAAAAATATTGGGGACGGCTGGACAAAGGGGATGGATATTTCATGAGGATCGGGCAGCCAGCGCCGCGCTTCAGTTTTCGGGCGCAGTTGTCCGGGCGGCTCTAAATTTGCTCAGCGCGAATTACCCCTTCCTCGTGCGATGCACGAGGCGACAAAATTCGCGCCCATTGAATGACTTCCGCGACGTCTAGTTTCGTGCGGCTTGGCGCGCCGCCGGGGACGCGCGTCGTTCGCCCCGGAGCATCGCGGCGTCGTCGCACGAGCGTTGAATACGCGCTAATCGAATTTCTTCGCGCCCAGCGTGTACCAAAATCCGCCGACGGCCGCCGGGGCCACGTACAAGAGCCTCAGATTGTCGGGCGCCGATTGGAACGACGCCACGGCTTCGGCGCAGGAGCTTCGGAGCGCGGGACATTTCGTCTCCACTCCGGCGCTCTTGTCGCACGCGTCCAGATGAATGGTCTCGCCGGGCACAGAGCACTTCAGGATAACGATTTTCGCGGCGCCGGTCGGCGTGTCGGCTATGCCGCTCGAAGAAAGAAGACATACGAGGCCGAGCGCGGCCAAGCCGCGCATACCGATACGAACACCAATCATTTTTGCCCTCTGGCGCGAAATTCGGGACGCGGCGCCGCCCCGGCGGGCAGCTTAGAAAAGCGTCGCGGCGTCGACAGCGGCTTTTTTTGTCCGACCCTACGGCGACACGACCGGTGATTTGCGCCTCGCGCTTTAGCCGCTATCTTGCGGCCAGTCTCACGAGAAGCGGGCGCAGTCGCATGTGGCGAGATCGACTTGACGCATTCTGGGATGGACGACGCGGCTTCGCCATTCTCTTTTGCGACGACGAGGAGAGCGGCGCGCCGACTCTGCGGCCTGACATAATTGTTCTTTCGGCGCCCGATCCCGAATTCGCCGGCGCGACGCTGCTCGACCGGCTCGACGCGCGGCGGCTTCGCGGCGGTCATTGCGTGCTCGAGCTACCGCCAGATCATTCGCATGTCAGCCTGCGCGCGCCGGACGGCGCGGAGCTGCGCGTCGCGCTGCGGGGCGCCGACGCCCCCTTCGCCGGCGGCGAGATGCGTCTGCTGCTCGTCGACGCGCCGGAGACGGCGGGCGACGAGCCGGCGTCCTTCCGCGCCGTCTCGGCGCCGGCGCGCGGCGACGTCGAGCGCGCGACGCGCGAGCCGATCGCCCGCTCCGGCGCGCGGCTCGTCTGGGCGCTCCGCGAGCGCCGTCACGTCGAGCGGCGCGACGGCGTCGCTGCTCTGCTGCAGCTCTGGGCCGCGCAGCGCGTCTTTCCGGCGCAGCAGAGCCGCATCGTGCTCGAGGCGCTGGAGCAGCAGACCGTCCGCGGCCCGCCGGCGCTGAAGGCGCCTTTCGCCATAATGGAGAATTGGCTGCGCGAGAATGGCGCGCCCTGTCCCGCCTTGCGCCTGCGCTGTCCGGGCGCCTTCGACCGCGACGTCTCGCTGCTCGCGCGCACCAGTGTCGTGCTGGCGATGCATCAGCGACGACGTTTGCGGGAATGGGCGCGCGAGCAGCGCGCCGCGGGCGAGTCCATAATAGAGCCGCTCGACTTCGCCGACATTCGCCGCGCGGTGGGCGCTGCGGACGAACGTCCCGAGGCGGTGGAATCCGACCAGAGCGTCGTCGTCCACAATCTCGCGAGCATTCTCGCCGCCGGCGACGGCGCCGCCTTCGACGGCGTGTCGGCGACGCGATGGGCGGAAGGGGGCGAAAGGGGCCTCGTGCTCGATCTACATTTCTTCGGCGTCTCGCTCGGCGACGACATCGGAATCGTCGGCGCCGTCGCCGACGCCTGCGATCTGGGCGTCGTTCCAGACGATCCCGGCGGCGCCGCCTTCGCGCGCCTCTTCCGCGTCGAGAGCGAAGGGCCGCGGCCGCGACCGGTGGCGGAGGAGGACAGCCTCCTGGACGAGATCCTGCGCCTCGCCGCGGATCGAGAGCAAGACGCCGGCCTCGCCCGCGCGCCGTCCGAGCGAAGGACCCACGCCGAGGGCCGTCGCGAGGGCTTCGTCTCCGGCATGAACGCAGCGCTGGCCGCGGCCGCCTATCCAGGCCGGCTCCATGCCGCGCGGCAATGGGACATGCTCGAGCCGGTCGCGATGGCGGCCTTCGCCCGTCTCTGCGCCGAGGCCGACGCGGAAGGGCGGGCGACCGTCTCGCGCCTCGGCGGCTATGACGCCTATCGGGCCGATCCGTCGCTGATGGAGGCCTGCGTGCGCGCTTCGCGGCTCGCGCGGGCGGGCGACGAAGCCGGCTTCCGCGCCTATTGCGGCGGCGCGCGGGCGTTGCCGCCGCGTTTCCTCGCTTTGTGCCGCGCGAGCGGCCTGATGGCGGCGACGGCCGGCGCGGCGGCGCAGAGCCGCCTTCTCGAGTTGTTGCTCGCGCATCCCGCGATCGCCGCTCACGCCATGGAGACGCGCATCGAACTCGACGACGCGCGCGATTTGGAGCGCGTCGACGAGATCGCCTTGCTGCTGCGCGACGAGGCGATGGTGGAGCGAGCGGCGATCTATTGCGACGATCTGCAGCTCGACGAGGAGGCGCGCCGACTGCGCGACTATGTCATTCGCCGCCGCGCCGGCGAATGGACGCCATTGACCGAGACGCAACGCCTCGCAGTGGTCGTCGACGAGGCCAACGCCTATTGGCGGCGGCTCGACATGGAGCGCGCGGCTCCGATCGAGACGGAGCCGCGCGCCGTCGCGGCGGCGCCGAAATCCGACGGCATCCTCGCCACAATGCGCAATTTCCTGCGCTTCGGCGGCTGAAACAGTCAGAAGCGAGCCTATGACGCAGAAGCTCACATTATGCCTGGTCGGACCGCGCGGCGGCGGCAAATCCGCCGCGCTCGCGACCTTCACCGACTGCATCGTGCAGAACGCCCATGGCTATCCGTCCGAGCTGCGGCCGGCGGCGCAGTCCATCACGCGCGCCGCTTTCCACGGGCTCGATTCCGAAGCGTCGCGGCTCGATATTCTCGATGCCGACGCCGACGAGTATCAGCGGCTGCGTCGCGATTTCGCCGAAGGCGGCGCGCCGACCGACGCGACGCGCCTGCACGAATATTTCTTCCGCATGACGCTGAACGGAGAGGCCCCGCCGTCGCTCGCCGAGCGAATTCCGGCCCTGGCCAGGATCATCGACGCGGCGGGCGCCGCCTCCATCGCCGACGAGTCGGCGCCGCAAGAGGCCTCGCGCGAGCTGCGCGACGATTTCGTCAAGAGGCTCGCGGAGGCGGACGCCATCGTCCTCGTGCTGCCGATGACGCGCTTCGAGGACAGCGGCTGGGTCGGCAATCTCGCCCGCCTCGTCGAGCGGCTGGCCTTCGCCGCCGATTGCCGCGCCAAGCGCGTCGTCGTCGCCTTCTCGCACTATGAGCGGCTCTTCGTCCGGCTCGGCCCCAGCGCCTTCACCTATGCCTGCGATCCCGCCGTGGCGCTCCATGTGCTGCGCGGCGCGCTACGCGCCTCGTCATGGAGCGACGGCCTGCGCGCTCTGGAGGCCTCCGGGCGCGCGACGGTGCGCTTCACCGTGTTCTCGGCCCATGGATTCGTGAAGGGCTTTCAGAATCCGAACATCGATCCGCATATTCGCGGCGACAAGCGCTTCCGCCGCGCCGGCGTGGATGGAAGACGCGGCTTCAACGAATTCTGGCGGCCCTTTCTGACCGCCGATCCGTTTCTCTACGCCGCCTTCGATCTCGAGAACGCCTTCATGTTCTCCTTCGCGCAGATCGACGCATCGACGCCCGCCGGACGATCGCCTTCGATGCGAAATTCAACCCCTTCGTCCTGATGCGTCTTTTTGCGGCATGCAAAACGCCTCGAAGGAGAGAAGCTTCGACATGAGGGCGCGTCCTTCTCCCGCGCTCGGGAGAAGGACGCGCGGCGAGAGTTTCGCTCGGGGCCGAAGCGTTTATTCGGCGGCCGCTTCCTCGCTCTCGGCCTCGACGGGCGAGGCGGCGCGCAGCGTCAGATAGCGGTCGAGCGCGCTGCGCCGGCGGCGCCAGTAGCCACGCGCCGATCCGTCCCCGGCGCCGAGCTCGGCGGTGAGCGCGGCGACCTCCGCCGCGACGGAGCCGCGCGCCGCCCGCTTCAGCGCGAGCGAGAGCTTCGCCTCCACCTCGGCCAGCGTGCGATTATCGAGCAGGTAGACGCCCTTGCGGTCGAGGCTCGCCACTCCCTCCCGAACCAGCCGGTTCAGCAGGCCGACGATATTGCTGCGCACGTCGATCGGCAGATCGGCGATCTCGGCCGCGTCGAAGGCGCTGCGGCCGCCCGGGCGCGGCCGCGAGAGCCGCAGCAGCGCCTTCATCAGGCGCAGATCCGCGGCCTCGCCGTCGCTGTCCGCGACATCGAGCGCGGGCAGAGCCGGCGCCGGCGCGCGCGATTGCGATTCGCGCGCCTTGAAGATTTCCGACAGCAGCTTCATCACGAACATGAAGGCGTCCTGCGCCACTGCCACGCCGATCGCCATGGTCGCGTCCGGCGTGAGGCCGACGAAGGCCTCGCGCGCCAGCTCGAAGCGATTGCGCTGCATACTGTGCGTGCGCAGGAAGATGTCGCTGCGCTCGAGATGGCTCCGCACCTCCGCTTCCGTGAGGCCGGCCGCCTTGGCCATCACGATGCAATCGTCGACGATCTTCTTGGCGTCCTCGAAGCCGCCGGCGGCGGAGGCCGTGTCGGCGTCGGCCGCGTTGCGGATGCGCGCGGCGATGGCGTTCATCTCGCCGCGAATCTCGCCGTCGAGCGAGCATTTGCGCTCGAATGCGGCGCGGCCGGCGATCGTCTCGTCCCGCGTCGTGAGCCGGTCGCGCGTCTCGACGCTCGCGGGCTCGCAATCGAATTCGGCGGCGACGCCGCCATGCTTGACGCCTGCGGCCCGCATGGCCTCGACGATCGCCTCGCAGGCGGGCTTGGCCTCGCGAATCCGCGCCCAGCTCGGATCGGCGCGAATGAGATCGCGCGCGAGGGCGAGGCGGCGCGCGGCGCTCGCGATATCGGCGGGCTCCTCCCCCGCCACAGCGGCGGCGGCGTGCGCGGAGGGCGCGCTCTCCGCCTTCTGCCGCAGCGTGACGATCTGCGCCACGAGCATGTCGCGCTGCCGGATCGCCTCGTCGCGACGACCGGTCGGCGCCGCGAGCGTGTCCTGTATCGTCTGAATGCGCTTGCGCGCTGCATTGGCCTTGCCGCGATGCGACTCGCAATTGGCGCCGCAGGCGGCGCCGAGCCCGTCGAGGCCCTTCGATGCGTCGACGGCGAGCTGGTCCTCCTGGCGCGCCGTCGAGGTGAGCGCGACGATCTCGTCCTGCTTGGCGCGGATGATCGGCTCGAGGTCGGCGGCCGCATGCTCGAGCGCGGCGAGCCTTTCGCGCGTCTCCGCCAATTGCCGCGCCGCCGCCTGCGCCTCCTCCACCTCGGAGGCGCGCTTGCGGGCGACCTCGGAGGCCGCGCGCCGGCGCTCCTCGCGACCTTTCTCCAGCCCGTCGCGCAGGCGCGCCGTGGCGTCATTGGCCGCCTGCAGCGCGGCCTCGAGCGAATCCTGATAGGCGCGCATGCCCGCCGTCGCATTGAGGCGCGCCGTCTCGGCGTCGTAATCGGCCGCCGCCGCCTCGGCGGCCGGCAGCAGCACGTCGGCGGCGAGCGCCATGGGCTGAAGCTCGGCCACCATCTTCTTCGACGAGAGCCGGAATATGTTCGTGTAGTAGTAGGTGAAGGAGAAGAAGGCCGAGATGGAGAAGACGAAGAGATAGACGATCGCCGTGACGCTCGTCTTGACGAGCATTCGCTCGCCGAAGATCTGCCGCCGCGCGATCAGCGCGCCGAGATCGGCGCCGAGCGACCAGCTCGTCGCGGCCAGCATGACGAGTATGGCCGATGTGCCGATGATCGCGCCGACGACGCCGACGAGGTCGCTCGACTCGCGGCGCATGATGTCGATCATGCCGCTCGATGTGGTGAAGAACACCCAGCAGAACACTGGAACGACGACGATGGCGGCGACGCGGCCTATGTCGATTGACGGCGGAGCGGCGAAAAACACGTGGATGCGCGCGAGCGCGCGGCGCAGCGGCTTCTGCCGCTCTTCCGTCGCGAGCGCGGGCGCTGTCTCCTCCGGCTCGGGCGCCGTCTCGCCGGCGGCGTCCGATCGAATCGAATTGACGTCGGCCATGCCCGGCTCCCTCGCGCGCTCCGCATCTGCGTCGAAGCCAGACCTAGCATAGAGCCGAGAATGCTTGAACTCGCCGGCGCGCCCGTCGCCGTTCGGCGCCGCAGGTGGGCAGCCCCGGTCTTGGAGGCCCCCGTAGCCGCCCGCAACGATGACCGCCTGGTCCTGATCGAGGATCGACACGGTGGGATAATAACGGTTGAGATGCCATACCGAGCCCCCGCGAATCTCGTAGCTGTCACGCAAGCCTAAAGTGAACGCGGTTTGCTCTCATAATGCCAGGTGGCCTGTCCGTACGCAGCGAACTGAATGTCCCGCGCCTTGGTATGCCACCAGTCCTGGACTCCCGGCAGCGCGGCTGGCCGGTTCAGCCACTTTGCGGCGTCGACGCCGAATTGCGTATGGTGCATCTGATTGGCCGCATCGTCATAGAAGAGATAGAGGCCAGTCGTCCATTCGAGTTCTTGGTCCTTGGGCGAAGTCAACCTGAATTCCTGCGATCCCTGACCAAGATAGGTGTCCATGCCGGCGCGCCAGAGCTCGAGCAACTGAGAATTGTCGAAATATCTCTGCTCGTTGCGGTGGAAGCCATACGCGGAAATGGAGGTAAAGATATTTTCGCCGATGCCCACGTTGAGCTCGTTCGAAATTGTGATGTTTCTCACCGGATCGACGCCCTCGCGCGCGATGGTCGGCCTGTAGGGGTCGAAGGACAAGATCGGTTTGCCGAGCCGGCTGGCGACGTTCTGGACGAAAGTCGAGTTCGGACGTGCGCCAATTGCGTACACGAGAAAGGAGTCGGCGAAAGCGGCGCTGCTGTAGCCATTATATTCGATGGATTTGTTGATGGGATTAAATCTTCCCGGCTCGGTTTCATTCGAGCTTCCGCAAGCGCCCTTCGAGAGCGCGTCGGACGCCCTCGCGCGTTTCGACGAGCGGCTTCGCTCCAGTCCAGTCGCCGAGGCGTTCGTTCTTCGCGCGCATTTCCACGACGCCTGCGCCGCCTTGTGGCGCGCGGGTGAATTCGTGCCGCTCGAAGACCTCGTGCTTCATGACGCCGGAACGGATGTGCGCACGCCGATTGCGGAGCAATTTTTTGTCGATCGCCGCGCGATGGGGTCCGACATTTCGTTGGGATCAGGCAGTGAGCGCCGCACTCCAGAATTCGGGCGCAGTTGCCCCTGCAGCTCCAAATTTGCTCAGTGCAAATTGACCCTTCCTGATGCGATGCATGAGTTCGACGCGGGCGATGGCGATCGCCGCATGTCGGAATCTCTTGAACCCGAGCATAGGTCCCAAACGCAGCTTGATGGATCGGTGATCCTGTTCAATGAGACTATTCAGGTATTTTGAAGATCGAATTCGAGTCCGTGCGCCGCTTCGATGCCGTGCGAGAAGTTCGCGCGCTGCACGATGTGACGCCTGAGATCCGTCGAGCGTGATTTTGCCCTGCAGACGTCCTTGGTTTGCGAAGGCAAGACGGAAAAACGCTAACCATCATCTTGTCACGCGCGGGACATAAGCCAGCGGGCGCAATTCACTCCCATGTAAACGGCCCGTCGGCCCAGCCGACGGCCCCAATTTTTCGCACGAGTCACGCCGTCAAAAATATCGGCTATGATGACGAGCGCGGCCGCGATGCCGCCAGCTGCGGGGACGGGGCGCCGTGACTGCTCCGATTATAGCGCCGCCAGCCGCTCCCACCGCGGCCCCCGCTAAAGTCGGACCCGCGAGACCTCCCGAGGCGAGCGCGCCGATTCCTGCGCCTCCGAGGCCGCCGATGATCGCGCCGCCCGCGGCGCGTTCGCCGGGCGTGTAGCAACCCGCGAGTGGCAGCGTGCCCGCCAGCGCGACTATGAGAACGAGTCGTTTCACAGAGGATCGCTCCGTTACGAGACCAATCATTCAAACTCCTTTCCGATCTGCGAGAGGCTCAGCGTATCCTATGACACGCCGCGTCCATGCGCGAGAAGCGATCCTGCAGCGGGAAATGCGCCGATAGCGTGGAGCTGGACGACGAACTTGGCCGCTTCGAAGACTTTTTGAAGAGGTGTGGCCTGCCTGCAACAAGCGAAGTGGTTGCTGGGAGCCGCGGGAGCGACCCGTGCACGCACTGTCGCTCGATCCGGTCAGCGTGCGCAGTTCGAGCTTGATCCTATCCGCCCGGGTGAAGTAGTATTGAAATATAATACATTTTTCTGGGGCGGTTTATGAAGCGCTTTTCAATCTCTTGCGCCTTTGTGGCGTCGCTCGTCACCGGCGTGGTTTTTTCGACTTACGCCCATTCGGCTCAACCGCGAACCTCGATCCCGCAGGTTTGCGCCGCGATCGTGAAGGCGAGAATCGTCGCGCTCGAGCAAGCCTATCTGCTCAATCGCTTCTCGGCCTATGTGCCGGCAGGCGTGATGTTCGCGCTCGAGGCAGACATAGAGCCGCTCGACAAGGATGCGGAGCCGAAGCCCGGCCGGGTCAGGCTGCGGGACGCGAAGCGTCCCCGCCCGCTGGTGTTGCGCGTCAACAAAGGCGATTGCCTCGAGGTCACATTCACCAATTTGCTCGCCGAGCAAAGGGGGATCGAAGGCGGGACGCCGCCGGACAATGACGGCCGGCTTCCGGGGAGCCTTCGCGCGCTTCCCGGCCGACCGGGGTCGAGTCGGCTGGTCGAGGCGGAGAAAGTCAGCGTCGACGCGCCGCGGACCCGCTCGGCGTCTTTCCATGTCACGGGGCTTTCCGTTCTTCCGATTGCGCCGCAATCCTGTCCGCGCGACGCGGCTTGCGGCGGCGACGGCTCCAATGTCGGCCTTCCCGAGCAGCAGGGCGTAGTGTTCCATCCGGATACGTCGACGGCTTCCCGCGCCGCATTCTCCGGATTGGGATCGCTGACTCCGCCCGGCCACACCACGGTGACATTGTGGAAGGCGAGTGACGAAGGCGCCTTTTTCGCCCATTCCACCGCGGCGCCGGTCGGCGGCGAAGGCGACGGCGGCCAGATCGGGCTCGGCCTTTTCGGCGCCGTGATCGTCGAGCCGACGGGCTCGCGCTGGTACCGATCGCAGGTCACGCATAACGAGCTGTCCGGGCTTCGGGGTCCCGACGAGACAGGGCGCCATCCCTATCACGCGATCGACTACGATCGCGTCGCGCAAGTGAAGGGACGTTCGCGGCCCGTGCTCGCCATGCTCGACGCGGATCGCAACATCGTTCATTCCGACCTCAACGCCATTGTCGTGCGCGACGAGCACAAAGATCCGGCGCCGGACTCCCAGCAATGCCAGAAGACCCATTTCGCGAGCTCCTGCGGTCGGCCGTATCGCGAGTTCACGGTGATTTTCCACGATGAGGTCGAGGCGGAGCAGGCCTTTCAGGAGCTCGCCGACGAGAACAATCCGCTGCATCAGGTCCGTGACGGCATGGGCGTGAACTATGGCGTCGCCGGCATGGGCGCGCCGACGCTGACGACGCCGCAATTCAACACGCCGGACATTCTCAAGCCGGGTCCCGCTAATCATTGCCCCGAATGCCGCGCGGAGGAATTCTTCCTGTCCTCCTGGGCCAATGGCGACCCCGCTCTCATTTTGAAATACGACGACAAGGACGAGCCGATCGGCGCGCGATATCCCGACGATCCGTCGAATGTGCATCATTCCTATCTCGGCGACCCGGTGCGCTTTCACAATATCCACGCCGGTCCCAAGGAGACGCATGTCTTTCATCTCCATGCGCATCAATGGGTGCTCGACGAATCCGATCCGCATTCGAGCTATCTCGACTCGCAGACGATCGCGCCGGGCGCGACATTCAGCTATGGGATCGCCTTCGGCGGCTCGGGCAATCGCAATTACGCTCCCGGAGATTCGATCTTCCACTGCCATCTCTATCCGCATTTCGCGCAAGGCATGTGGGAACTCTGGCGCGTCCACGACGCTTTCGTCGATGGCAAGCCCGGCCTTTTCGATCCCGAGGCGCCGGTCGGCGCGCGGAATGATCCCGGCGGCATGAATCTGCCTGATCCCGTCGTCAAAGCGGGGATCGAGACGCCGGCCGTGGTTCCGATCCCCGGCTCGGCGTTGGCGCCCATGCCTTCGGCGCAATTCCGCGGCTATCCATTCTATATTCCCGGCAAGCCCGGCCATCGGCCGCCGCAGCCGCCATTGGACATGGATGTCGCCGCGGCCGATTGGACCGATATGGCGACGGAGCCCGCCGCCAATTCCATCGTCAATGGCGGCTTGCCGCGCCATGTCGTGGGCAATGGCGAATTGGAGCGCAGCGGGCAGAGATCGCTCGAGAAAGGCGGCGAGGCGGCGAAGCTGATCGCGGCCCGCGTGGCGGCGCAGGATCCTGTCGCGCTCGACGCTTTCGCCTGGGAATGGAGCAAGATCGGGATCGAGCCCTTAGCGCATAGGGGCGTTGCGCGCGAGCGCGCCGCCATGGCGTTTCACGAGGGTGCGCTCGTGGCTCCGGGCCTCGAGCGCGTCACCTTGCCGAGCGCTCCTCATCCGGAGTGGTGGGATGCGCGCGTCGCCTATAAGACCGATATTGCGGCGCCGCTACCAATGCAGAAGGCGGCGACGCATACGCCCTATTTCCATGTGAACGGCCGCCCGAGGGCGCCTGGCGCCCCATTCGCGGACCCCTGTCCGCAAGATGCGCCGCATCGGTACTATAGCGGCGCCTTCATCCAGACCGAGCTCACCTACAACAAGCACGGCTGGTTCGATCCGCAGGGACGCATCGTTATTCTCGAGAACGACATCAAGGACGTCATCGACCCCGACCGTCGTTCAAAAATCCCCGAGCCGCTGTTTTTTCGCGCCAATTCGGGCGAATGCATCACCTTCAAGTCTTCGAATTTCGTTCCTAGCGCCTTGAACGTCGACGATTTTCAAATCTACACGCCGACCGATACGATCGGCCAGCATATCCATCTCGTGAAATTCGACGTGACCTCCTCGGACGGTTCAGGCAACGGCTGGAACTATGAGGACGCGACCTTCTCGCCCGATGAGGTGCGCGAGAGGATTTTCGCCTGGAACCGCGCCTCCGCCGCGACGGGCGCGGCGAAGCTGCGCCCGCGCGCGCATCCGCTGTTTCTGCCCGGCGGCGATATTTACGAGGCCGCCGCGAGCCACCCTGAGCATCCCGTCTACGCAAAGCTGCTGGAGAAGGGCCGCTGTCCCGAGCAGAACCTCGGCGAATCCGACGCGAGCTACGAAAAACGCCTCAGGGATCGCCATCCCTATTGCGGCGCGCAGCGCACCACACAACGCTGGTGGGCCGATCCGATCCTCGATCGCTCGAACGACAAGGACGACACTCTGCGCACGGTGTTCACCCATGACCACATGGGTCCGAGCTCGCATCAGCAGCACGGCCTCTATGCGGGACTGGTGATCGAGCCGGCCAATTCCGTATGGACGCGCATCGGCGCCTCTCTGACGTCGGCCGAGCTGAGAGCGGCGTCCGCGAGCGCGCTCGGATGCGATGCGCCTTCCGGCGATGCGCGCCGTTCGCCGATCTGCGACAAGCTGCTCGGCGGGTCCGATCTCGCGATCAAGACGGCCGCGTCGCTGCTTGCGTCGCAAAACCGCATCGAAGGCGTCGTCGAGCCGCGCGCGCCCTTGCGCCTGCAGAGCGACGGCGGCCCGACCGCGACCATGGCCAACATTATCGCGCCCGCCTGCATAAAGGACAGCGACTCAAATCCGCTGCAGCTCGACGGCGGGCGCAATCATCCGCCGCAGGCGCCCTGCGAGGAGAAGCGGCTGACCAATGACACGCGCCGGGAGTTCATGCTCGCGCTCGCCGATTTCGGCGTCGCCTATAATATGGCGCTCGAGCCCATCAATCCCGAGCCGCGCGGCGATTCCGGACGGCGCGACGAGAGCGCCCGCCGTTTCGGACGACGGCATGTGGCGCAAACGCCCGCCCGCCCGCTCGGCATTTCGTCGGAAGATCCCGGCAGCCAATATTTCAACTATCGCCACGAGCCGCTGGCTTTGCGCGTGAGCGAGGAGACCCGCAACGAAAAGCTCGGCGGCTGGGATTATCGTCAATCGATTCTGCGCGCCGATCTCACGACGAAATGCGGCGCCGGGAGCCAGGATTGCCTCGGCGATCCGGCCAACGCCTTCAGCACGCTCGCGCATTGGCGGCGGGATCGAAAGCTGGCGACGGAGCCCATGAGCGTCTCCGTCTCGCCCGCGCTCCGCGAATTCGCGCGCGCGCGGGGCGAGGAGGCGAGGCTCGACGCCGTCGTCGCCAACGCCGAGAATTGGCGACGACGCTTCAATTGCATGATCTACCCCGAGACGATGATGGGCGCCGCCCAAGGATGCGCGCCCGACATCATCCGGCTGGAGCCTTGGCGCGTCTTCGGCGATCCGGCGACGCCGATTCTGCCGGCGTTCGAAGGCGATCCTATACAAATCCGTCTCATCCAGGGCGCGCAGGAGGCGCAGCACATCTTCACGATGAACGGCGTGAAATGGCCACGGCAGCCAGGCCTCGTCGAGAGAAACAATTCCGGCTGGGTCAACACGCAGCCGCTCGGCATCTCCGAGCATTTCGAATTCGAAATGTCCGTTCCCGGCTTCGAGATGCCGCATATAGACTATCTCTATTTCGGCTCCTCCGTGGATCAGCTGTGGGACGGGATGTGGGGCGTCATGCGCAGCTATCTGCCGTCCGACGACCCCGGCAGGCGTAGCCATGTCCATACGCCCGTGGCCAAAGTGGCCGATCCGCGGCTCCAGGAATTTTTCGATCTCACCAATGTTCTCGCGCCGCTGCCGGGGGCTGATCGAAGCGCGATCGATGAGCCGCTGCGTGCGGCCGAGCCGGATGATTGGACGCATCTCCATCAGAAATTCGCGCGGCTCAAAGCCGAGCGCGACGCTCGGCATGAGCGCCGCGAGCGTGAAGCCGAACATGCGCGCGACGGGCGCGACGCCGAGCGCGGGCTCGGCGAAAGCGTCGCCTCTCGGTCCCGCGAGGACGCCGATCTCTGCGTCGATTCGCCCAAGGACCATAGTCCGGCCAATCGTCACCGCTACTTCGACGTGAGCGCCATTCGCGTCTGCGACCTCTACGACAATTGTGGACGATCCTCGTCCAAAGGCCTCGTCTATAGCGAACGCTTCGACATTCACGACGAAAAGGCGCTGATATATGTGCTCGAGGAGGAAGGCGTCTGCGCGCGCGCGACCAGCGCCGACAGCGCCATCCCCGACTGCGCGGCGCATGAGAGTTCCTGGCGCGCCAAGAGCAATCGGCGAGCGCTCGCCGTGCTGCGCGGCGAATTTGCCGCGGGGCGTCCCGTGGAGCCGCTGGTGCTGCGCGCCGCAGCGGGCGACTGCTTGCACGTCAATTTGCGCAATCTCTTGCCGGCGCGGCTCGACGACGGCCCGACGGTTGGGGTGGGCGACGCGCCGGCGGAAGTCCCGGAGGCGCGCGCCTATCACAATTTTCTGCCGATGATCACCGATGGCTTCAATATGAATCAGTTCCGCATGTCGAGCTCGGTCGGCCTGTCGGCGCCGCGCGTGGCGCAGCATCCTGCCTTTGGAGACGGCAGCAATATCGGCCTCAATGCGCCGATCGAGGTCGCCCACGAGACGGCCGACCTCTCGCGCATTTTCGAAGATGCGCCGGACAGCCTGCATCGGCAAGGCTCGCTCGCGCCGCCTTGCGTCGGCCGCGACGATGTCGACGGCGAGCGCGAGAGCCGCTGCCGGGCGAGCTATATTTGGAGCCTCGTCGATTATGTGTTCGAGCATCCGGACAAATATCGGCCGGTCGAATTCGGAGCGCTGCCGCTGCGCGGCCTCGGCGATCCGATCAAGCATCCCGCGCATGGACTCGTCGGCGCGCTGACCGTCGGGCCGGAAGGGTCGCGCGTCTGTGCGCAAAATCGCTTCGCGCGGGAAATCCGCCTGCCCTCCGGCGAAACGCGCGCCATTCCCGGCGGCGTGAGCGCCGAAATCTGCCGGCCCGACGGTCGGCGCTATGTCGATCATGTGCTGGTGATGCAGGATGCGGTCAACGCCACGCGCGGCGGCCTGCCTCTCCCCAATCTCTCGGGCGCGGAGGAGCCCGACGATTATGGCGTCAAGGCCATCAACTATAAGACGGAGCCTTTATGGGCGCGGCGCGGCGGCGATCCCAGCATCGGTTTCTCCGATCGCAACGGCGACGATTTTGCCGGCGTTCTGACCTCGGCGACGACGGCGCCCGGCGATGTTCCGTTTCACTGCCTCTCCGGCGCGCCGCCGGTCCTGGCGATGCGCAATCCCTGCGATCCCGAGACGCCGGTCCTCGCCGCGCGGCCGGGTGAGACAGTGCGCCTCGGAATCGTCCATCCGGGCGGCCACACACGCCAGCAGGGGCTGGCCCTCAGCGGACACGCCTGGAATCCTTATCCGTGGACCGAGAATTCGAGCGTGCTCGATCCAACGCAGGGCTCGCACATCCGCCAGGGCGTCTACAACGCCTTCGGCCCGATGATGGGGATCTCGCTGGAGGTCGTCGCGGGCGGCGAGGCTCGGACGGCGATGGACTATTTGTTCCGCAGTCAGGCGAGCTTCCTCTTCGACGGCGGCCAATGGGGCATTCTGCGCGTTCGGCCGGACGCCTCGCCACGTCGTTCGGCCGAGCCGTGATCGGGGAAGCGGAAGGGCGTCGGCCATGCGAGCGATCGATTGCCTCATGACGGCGCCGGCGAGACGAGCATGGCGCGTGGCGACGCTCGCCGCCGCCGCGCTATCCGTCGCCGCCGCCGCGGGAGAGGGCGGAGTGCAGAGCGGTGAGATGGAGGAGGGCGGGACGCTGGTCCGCTGGAGCTATGTCCCGACCTCTCCCGGCCTCGGACAGTTCGACGTCGCGATCGTCGACGCCGCCTCCGGAACGCCGCTCCGCTATGGACGCGGTCGGCTCGCCGTTTGGCTGCAACGCCGGCGCGACTTGCTGCGCGATTCGGAGCCGAGCTGCGCGGAGCGCGTCAAGACGCTCATCGAAGCCGGGATCGGCCGGCGCGCCGACATAGATTTGAACGGCTATCGCTTCGTCGTCTTGAACGGCGACGGAACCATGGCGTTCATCAATCCCTTCGTCGGCCTCGACAACGCCAAGCTCGAATCGATTGTCGAATTGGGCGGACGGCCCGTGAATTGGATCGTCGCGCCGGACCGGATGGAGTTCTGGGCGCTACTCGAATCCGGACGGCTGGTCGTCGTGGACGCGCAGCAGCGCAGAATCGTCCGCACGATCGACCTGCCCGCCGGCGCAAAGGCGCGCGATCTTGCGCGCGATCCCCTCGCCCCCATTCTCTGGATCGCGATGCCGGGGCTGGGCTCCATCGGGCGGCTCGATATGTCGCGGCGCGACTCAACACTGGTCGCGGAGGCGTCGCCGACGGGAGGCCGCCTGACCGCCATAGACGCGCTCGCCGCCTCGCGCGGGCCTGTATCGAGACCGCCCTCCGGCGTTCTCGTCCTCCAGCCCTCCGGCGTGGGATGGCGCGACGGCGACGGCGGCTGGACGAGCTGGCGCATCGACGCGCCGCCTGTAGCCGCGCGCTATAGCGCGCTCGGCAGGCGCTTCATCGTCGCCGCGGCGGATGGACAAATCGTCTGGATCGACCCGGTCGCCGGCGACGATATCGAAAGGCGCGCGCGGCTCGAGCATGGGATAGACGTCTTCGCGCTGTTCGACGACGGACGATACGGCCTCGCCATCGGCGCGGGACGCGCCAGCGTCATCGATATCGCATCTGCGCGGATCGTCGGCAATTTCCGGGCGCCGGGCGGCGCGCTCCGCCTCGTTTTCACCGCCTCGTTCGCCTACGCCATAGATGCGGCCTCCGGCCATGCGACCTTGTGGCCGCTCGCCGATTTACGTGCGGGACGCGAACAGCCGGTCGAGGTCATCGTCGGCCGAGGCGATCCGTCCGCATCCGCCGACGCCCCGGAGGGTATGCAGTCCGTCGTCCCTGCGGCGGACGGCGCCGGCCTGATAACGGCGAGCGCCGCCGATGCGCGGCTCTACCAATATAGCGAGGGGATGATGGCGCCCGATGGCGGCTTCTCCAATTACGGACGCACGCCGCTGGCGCTCGCCGTGCTCGACACGTCCATGCGCGAGACAGCGCCGGGACGTTTTACCGCCGCCATCCGCCACGGGCGCGGCGGCGCGCATGATCTGCTGCTCGCCGGGCTCGGGCCGCGTCTTTCGGCCTGCTCGCGGATCGTGCTGCCGGCGGTCGACGATGAGCGGCCGCTGCCGGCGCCGCGTCTGCGCGCGCGCTTGGTGTCGACGACGCCGCTGGCCGGACCGGCCCCGATCGAGACGCTCGTTCGGGTGCGCCTGCGAGAAAGTTCCGACAGCGGCGAGGGAGGCGAGATCTCCAGCGCTCCCGATCTCACTCTGCTCGTGTTCGATCGCCTGCGGGGCTGGCAGACGCGCGCGCCGCTGCGCCCCACGGCGGGCGGCGAATACGAAGCCCACATCACGGTGCCGCGGCCGGGACGCTACGCGCTGCACGCAGCGAGTCCATCGCGGAACCTGTCGCTCGTCGAGGGCGGCATGGGCGAAGCGCAGATCGGAGCGGCGCCATGATCGTTGCGCGGACCGTCCTACTGCGATTGCTTCTCGGCGTTCTGCCGTTCGTCTCGACCGCCGCTGGAGCGGACAGAGCGGCGCAATGGCTTTCGCCCGGCCCGGCGCTGCCGGCGGTGACGCTGCTCGATCACGAGGGGCGCCACATCCGATTGGACGAAGTGGGACGTGAGCGGATCGTCATCGTCAATTTCTTTTTTCCGCGCTGCGCCACGATCTGCCCGATGCAGACGGCCGTCTTGCGCGATGTGCGCGTGGCGCTGGCCGGGCGCGCGCCCGACGAGGCGCGGCGGCCGCTCATCCTGTCCATCGCGATCGACCCCGAAGGCTCGTCGCCCGCCGATCTGCGCCGCTATGCCGGCGAGTTCGATCTGTCGCTCGGCGCACGCGAGGGATGGCTGATGCTGTCCGGCTCGCTCGAGACGGTGAAGACGCTACAGGCGGCTTTCGACGAAAGCGGCGCCAGTCCGCTGGATCACTCCGGAAACCTCTGGATCGGCGCGCCGGCGCGCCGACGCTGGACCCGCATTCTCAATTCCTCGCCGGCTGCCTCCGCGCCGGAAGCGATCGCGGCTCTGGCGTTGGAGGCGGCGCAATGAACGGGGCGCATATGATCCGTCGCGGAAGACTCGTCTCGGCCATTGCAGCCCTGATGTGCGCGGCCTCGCCGAGCTCGGCGGACGACCTTGCGCGCGGGCGCGCGCTCTACCAGGGTCACGAGGCCTTCGCCGCTGGCCGCGACGCCACCGCCAATCGCCTGCCGGCGAAATTTTCCGCTTGCGCGCGTTGCCACGGCCCCGCCGGCGAAGGCGGCCGCGAGGGCGAGGTGATCGCGCCGCCATTGGCGCTGTCGCGGCTGACGGCGCCGCGCGACGCTCTGCCCGCTTTCGAGAACGAGGCGGTGATCCGCGCCGCGATCACGCGCGGCGCGGCGCGCGGCGGCGGAGCGCTGGGAGCCGCAATGCCGCGCTACGCCTTGCAGTCCGAGGAATTGGACGCGCTGCTCGCCTATTTGCGCGTCATCGGCGGTCCCGGCGATCATCCTCCCGGCGTCGCGGCGAAGACGGTCACGCTGGGAACGCTGCTGCCGCTTTCGGGCGAGAGCGCCGCCATCGGCGCGGCGATCCTTCGATCTCTGCGCGATCGGTTCGACGAGTCCAATTCGCGTGGCGGCGTTCACGGACGACGGATCGAGCTGATCGCGATCGACACGGCAGCGAATGGAGCGGCCGCGGCCGCGAAAGAGCTGCTGTCGCGCGAGCCCTACGCCGTCGTCGCCGCTATGTGGCGTCTCGACGAAAGTGAGGTGGGGGAGGCGTTTTCGCGCCACCGCGTCGCCAAAATCGCCAGTCTCGCAGTCCATGAGCACATGAGCTCGCTCGACGAGTGGGACGCCGATCTGCTGGCGCCGCTCGCCGCGCAGCAGGAGGCCCTGACCACATCGCTGCGTCTTTGCCGCGAGGACGGCCCGCATTGGGCGATACCGATCTTGCCGCCCGCGCAGCCTGTTTCCGACGCGATCTGGTTCGACGCCCCGCCGCGGCTGCAAAGCGCGCTCGCGGAGGCAAAACGTCCGGGCTGTGTGGCGCTCGGGCTCGGCGCCGAGCCGGCCGTGGCGCGGGCGCTTCCGGTGGGTTGGTGGGCGCATGTCACGCTGCCCTTTCCGGCGGCGCTGCTGGCGCGTCCGCGCCAGGGCGGCGGCGTCGACGGCTGGCGCGCGCTCGGCCTCTCCGCCGGCCGGCTCGCCGTCGAGCTCTTGTCGCGCAGCGGCGCCCAACTTCACGAAAGATCGCTGCTCGACAATCTGCCGAGCCTCGCCGGCTTCGAGCTCTATCCCGGCGCCGAGGCGCATTTCGACCGAACGCGCCGCCACGCTTTTGACCCCGGCGTGGTCACGATCCCCGCACTGGCAGGCGATGCCGCGCCCCCCGCCGCGCGCGCAACATTTTTCGACGATGGAGGTTGATCGTGGTTGCTTCGAAGACGATTTCATCGCGCCGCTCGCCCGGTCGCCTCCTCGCCGCGATCTGCGCGATCTGCGTGCCGGACGCGAGGGCACAGACGCCTTCGCCGTCTTTCGACATGATCGGCCAAATAGAAGAATTGCGGCTCGACGATTTCTCCGATCGCTTCAGCGGCGCGACGCTCGTCCTACGCGGCGTCGAGGTCACGCTGCCGAAGGGATTGTTGATCACCATGCCGGGCCAATATCTGACAGCTTGGGACTTGTTTCGCGGCCCGACGCTGGCGCCGAGCGCCAAGCCCAATGGCGCCGGTCTCGCGCTGAAGGACGCGCCGCCGCCGCGCGTGCCTTTCGAGGCCGAGGCGATCGGCAATATCGTCAGCGGGAAATATATCGCCGGCGTGTTGCGCATTTCGCAAGGCGCTCTGCACAAGGGCGCGGGCTTCATCCAGGCGATCGACATTACGACCGGCGAGCTGCGCATCGGAGCTGAAGGCGGCTCGACCGGCGCGCGCGTGCGGCTCAACGATCCGACCGGCATTTACGGACTCGCCAATGGCGAAGGCGCCAAGGCGGCATTGCCGCTCGACCTCCGCTTTGCTCTGGACCCGGACAATTCGCCCGTCCATGCGATGACCGGATTCCCTGTCTGCGTGCCGCGCGCCGCCGTGGACCCCAAATGTCCCGCGAGCAATCGGCCGGCCAATGGCGGCCGCTTCCGATTCACCTGCGCGGAGGCCGGCAAGCCGAGCGCTACGGTCGACGCGCCGGCCCATCTGTGCGACGCGAGATTGCCGATCCCGTTGCAGAAGGGCGACTATGTGATTTATGCCGGAATGCTGCAGGCCGATCCGGCGGGTGGATTCGTCGTCGCGGCGCATGGGCTCGAGGCCGCGTTCGGCGTCTACACCTCGCGCGGCGAGGAGCCGGCCTATCTCTTCGTCGAGGAGGCGCGACAGGGCACGAAAGGCGAGGCTTTCGCCGACGCGGGCGGAAACGGCCTCCCACAGGAGGAGACGACGCGATTTCGCGTCGTCGGCTTCAGCACCGATCCAGGCCGCAATGTCGAGATACGACTCGTCGACGCCGGCCGGAACGACGTCGGCGCATCCTTCACCGGACCGGATGGCATGGCGACCGAAAGCATTCCTCTCGGCCGCTTCCGTAAGACCTGGCCGGCGAAGGACGACGCCCGCGCCGTGCGCCGCGACGTGGTCGCGCGCATCGTTGGCAGCGCCAACGCCAAGGTTCCCGGCACTGGACTCACCTCCGGCAAATATACGGCGCCGGTCAGCGAATATATCTACCCCGAGTTGACGAGTTTCGGTAAGCCCGGGTTTCCGCTGCCGGTCCCATTCGAGAATTTCTGTTTCCTGAAATTCGGCGGCGGGACAATCGCTACGCCAGCGGGCTCCGCAGCGATACCGTCCGCTGCTCCCTTCCCCAGCTCGGGCCATCAGGAGTCGCAGCTCGTCGGCCCCGGGCCGACGCGCGCTTGTGACGGACAATAAGGGAGTTCGAGGGTTGTGGTGCAAATTTTGCGGATGGCCGCACGAAGGGGGCTGGCAATTCATGAGGGTCAGGGAGCCAGCGCCGCGGTCCAGATTTCGGGCGCAGTTCTGCCTGCAGCGCGCAATTAAAGGCAACGCGACAACTCCCACGAGGGAATAAAAGCCGCTGTCGCCAGGGTGATGCACGCCGGCTGGCAGCGTTGCCGCGTGCACTTCATGCGCAACGCGCTCGCCCATGCCGGCAAGAGCGGCCGCCGGGTCGTTTCCGCCTTCATCGCCACGGCTTTGGCGCAAAGCGCTTTGGCGCAAGGTTGCTGATCAGCTCCAGCCCACAATTGCCCAAGCTCGCCGTTCTCATGGACGAGGCGGAACAGGACCTGCTCGCCTATATGACCTTTCCCAAGGACCATTGACAGAAGACCTTTTCGACGAATGGTCTCGAGGGGGGAACGACGAAATCAAACGCCGCACCGAGGTCGTCGGCATCCTCCCGATGAGGACGCCATCACCCGGCTGGTCGGCGCGACGAACGATGAATGGGCCGTGCAGCGCGGTCGCTACATTTGGCGCGCGGGCGAATTCGTGCAGCTCGAAGGCCTGGTGCTTCATGACGCCGGAATGGACGTGCGCACGCAGACGGAATTCCAGCGTATGAGATCCTGGTTCGGCTTAACTGTCACCTCGCCGAAAGACGAAACATCGGCGTCGAAGGAAGTGAAAGGGGATCGGTGGCGAAGAACGCTCTCGGCGGAGCCGTTGATGTCGAGTTAGCGCGACACGCGAGACGCGCCGACTTCGCTCCTGCGACGATCGCGCCTCCGATGCCAGCGCCTATGCCCGCGGCGGACGCGCAGATGCGAACGTCCGAGCATCGATGACCAATTGCACGAGAGCCCTTTACTCATGCCGAACATTGCTTAGAATCCGTATTGGCGCTCGCAGCAGAGAAGGTTGAGCCGGAACGTGAACGACTGGGACTCTGCTCTCTACCTGAAATATGAGAAGGAGCGTACGTGGGCGGCGCGGGACCTTCTCACTCGGATACCGGATTTCGATCCGCTCAGGATTTTTGATCTTGGGTGCGGGCCGGGGAACAGCACTGAACTCCTCGCCGCTCGATTTCCGCGAGCGGCTCTCGTCGGCGTCGATACATCCGAGGACATGCTCATTGTCGCACGCAAGCGGAACATCCCCTCAGCTCAATTCCAAATACAAGATATCGCTACCTGGCGCCCCGCAAAGTTAGTGGATCTTATTTTCTCCAACGCCGCGCTACAATTCGTCTACGATCATGACAAAGTAATCGCCAGGTTGCTTTCCTTCCTGCGGCCGGGCGGTTGGCTCGCGGTGCAGATGCCGAATACCACTCAAGAGATGTCGCATGCTTTGATGCGGATGATCGCGGCTGATGATCCCTGGGGGAACCGCCTCGTTCCCATTGCCAAGACCCGACCCGTGATCAGCCCACCGGAGGAATATTATCGGCTGCTCGTCCCACATTCCTCCACATTCGAAATTTGGCAAACCACTTACGTTCACCCGCTCGAAGGCGCAAAAGGCATAGTCGAATGGTTCGAAGGCTCCGCTCTGCGGCCGTTCCTCGAACCCTTGAGCATGAGCGAACGCTCGCTCTTCTTGGCGCGCTATGAAGCCGAACTCGCTGCCGCCTATTCGAGTCAGCCGGATGGAAAAGTTCTGCTGCGCTATCCGCGCCTGTTTTTTGTTGCACAAAAATCATAGCCGAATTGATTGCCTTCTATCCGGCTTCGGCAGCTTTCCGGAGGGGCGCGGCCATGAGCCGGCGCTCCCGACGATCGGATTTCGTGCATCCTATCCGGCCGCCAGGTCGGGTCGAGAAGCTTGCAATCGCAGCAAGGAAGCGACCAGTGCGTCGACGTCTGCGCGCGTGTTATAGAAAGCGAGCGACGGCCGCACCGTCGCCTCGAGGCCAAATCGACGCAAAATCGGTTGCGCGCAGTGATGTCCGGCGCGCACCGCGACGCCATCGCGATCGAGAGCCTTTCCGACATCTTCGACGCGATATCCGTCTAGCACGAAGGACAAGACGCTGGCCTTCTCCGCGGCCGTTCCGATGAAGGTCAGTCCGGGAATCGTGCTCAATTGTTCTGTGGCGTATGTCAGAAGTTCGTGCTCGTAGCGTTCGATGAGCGCCAAGCCGATCTCTTCGATGTAATCGATCGCGGCGCCGAGGCCGACTGCGTCGGCTATCGAGCCGGTGCCGGCTTCGAAGCGTTCGGGCGGTCCTTGGTAGATCGTTCTCTCGAAGGTCACGTCGGCGATCATATTTCCGCCGCCCTGCCAGGGCGGCATGTGTTCGAGAACGTCCCGCTTTCCATAGAGGACCCCGATCCCTGTCGGAGCGAACACCTTGTGGCCGGAGAAGACATAGAAGTCGCAGTCGATCTCCTGCACGTCGACTGCCATATGTGGCACGGCTTGCGCGCCATCGACGAGCGCTCGCGCGCCATGCCGATGAGCCATCGCCGTCATCTCGCGTGCGGGAGTGATTGTTCCGAGTGCGTTCGAGACCTGCGAGATAGCAACGATTCGCGTGCGCGGGCCGAGCAGCCTTTCATATTGCTCGAGGACGATCTGCCCCCGATCGTCGACCGGCGCGACACGCAGCTTTGCGCCTTTCTCGGCGCAGAGCTGCTGCCAGGGCACAATATTGGCATGATGCTCGAGCCATGTGATGACGATTTCATCACCTTCTCGTACATTGCGCCGCCCCCAGGATTGCGCGACGAGATTGATCGCCTCTGTGGCGCCGCGAACGAAGATCACATCTTCGACCGACGGCGCATTCAGAAAGCGCCGCACCTTTTCACGCGCGCCTTCGTAGGCGTCGGTCGCGCGAGCCGCGAGCGTATGCGCGCCGCGATGAATATTGGAGTTCTCATATTCATAGAAATGCGCGAGCCGGTCGATGACGGGGCGAGGCTTTTGCGTCGTCGCGGCATTGTCCAGCCAGACCAGCGGCCTGCCATGCACCTGTTGCTGAAGAATCGGAAAGTCGCGCTTGATCGCGTCTGGATCGAAAGGTTGGGCCGCAGGGGCGCTATAGGGTGAAAGGCGTGGTTGAAATGTCGGCTGCTCGCCCTTCTCTGCCGAGATCTCCGGCGTGGCCCAGAGAGCGTCGTCGCCAGTGGCCGGGCCGCCGGCGCGCTCGAGAAAGTAATAGGCGTCGGCGGCGGTCGGGCCAGCGGGGCCAGAGCCCGGAATGACCGCGGTCAATTCGTAAGGGGCTTGCGCTTGCATGTCCGGCGTCGCCGTTGACGCGGTGTCGTATAGACGGTGCGGATAGGACGCTTGCGCGTAGGTCACGGGGACATCCGCGAGCGAAGTGCCCGACGATCCGAAAGGAGCCGACGCTGGGTTCTTCGAATCGACTGAGGCGGCCGAATTCGGGTGCAATGACGGCGCATTGATCGTCGCCGGCGCTGAATGTTCGACAGGAAAATTTGGCGACGTCATCCGCTCGCCCGGAATCTCCCCAGGGATTATCCCGATCGATGGCGTCGTGGCGTGAGTCGGCGGGACGCGTTCGACGATGTCGGCGGAAAATTGTGGAACGCCGAAGGAAACGGGTTCGAAAGCGCCGACCGACGCGCCCGGCCGCGGCGCGTCGGGGAGACCAGGAAAAATCGCCGAAGGACCGAAGCCGACAGGGGCAGGAGCAATCGCAATGTTCGGGGTCGGAACGACCGATGGAATGGTGGTAGGCGGCAAGTCGGGTGGGCCATAGGGCGGACGCGCCGGGACGATTGGCGCAACCGTCGTCACTATCGAAGGCGCCGGCGCATTCGTGGGATCTGGAGGCGCCACGGGGATCCCCGACGAGCGATCCGCGTACCTCTCGCTGATCGGTCCTCCGTGAAAGAACGCGTTGGCCATTTGCGCGATGACGTTCGCATCTGGCAAGAAATCAGCCACGCCGCCGGGCGAGTCCGCATCGAAAGGGTCTCGGGGCGTCGCATTCGGCGTCATCGCAGGGACCGGTCAGACGTAAGTAAACGGATATTCGTGATATTTTGCGACCTCGACGTCTTCGAGCACGCCGAGCGCGTCATGGGTGAGCACCGCCGCCGAGCAGTAGAGCGAGATCAGATAGGACGCGATGGCCTTGCGGTTGATCCCCATGAATCGCACCGACAGGCTCGGCGCCACCTCGCCCGGAATGCCGGGTTGGAACAGGCCGATGACGCCCTGTTTCTTTTCGCCTGTGCGCAGCAGCAGAATCCTGGTCTTGCCGGTTGCGTCGACGTAGAGCTTGTCGCTCGGCACCAGAGGGATGCCGCGCCAGGTGACGAAGGGCGAGCCGAACAGAGTCACCGTCGCCGGCGGCACGCCGCGCCGCGTCGCCTCGCGGCCGAAGGCCGCGATCGCGCGCGGATGAGCGAGGAAGAAGGCCGGTTCCTTCCACACCTTCGTGATCAGCTCGTCGAGATCGTCGGGAGTCGGCGCGCCGATCCTTGTTTTGATCTTCATCGATGGATGCGCGTTGGCGAGGAATCCGTATTCGGAATTGTTGATGAGCTCGCTCTCCTGCTTCTCCTTCACCTTTTCGGTGAGGAGCCGCACCTGCTCTTGAATCTGATCGTAGGGGTGGTTGTAAAGGTCGGAGACGCGAGTCTGCACGTCGAGCACGGTCGTCACCGCATTCATCGAATATTCGCGCGGCGTCTCCTCATAGGGGATATAGGTTTCTGGCAGATCCTCGTCCGTATCGCGACGTGGGCTGCACTCGACGTCGGCGTCGGTCAAGGCGATCGCCTCCTTGACACGGTTCAAGCGATAGATGCCCGCCTCGACCGGCGTCCATGGCAGCAAGGAGACCAGCCAGCGGGGCGTGATTCCCGACCATTGCGCGCGTGTCTTGGTAGCATTGGCGAGTTGGCGCGCGGCGGCTTCGCTCAGAGTTCGCCGGATTTCGTGTTCGTCGCTCATGAGATGCGCCCTTGATACGATGCGAATGACAGCGGCTCGACCTTTCGCATCTCCGTCGTCCAACTAGATCGCAATCGAGGAAAGGCAACGGCTTCAGCAAGGAGCCGAGCCGACAGCGACGCCGGGTCGGTCGGCCTCGTTTCAGTCTGCGCCAGCCGACTTCGGAACGGCGCGGACGGACAGAATCCCCTCCAATCGTCTGATGCCGTCCAACGTCTCGATCGGCGGCTCCGCATCGAGATCGACGAGCGTAAAGGCATATTCGTCGCGCGACTTGTTCAGCAGATTTTCGATGTTGAGATTCGCCGCGGCGAGAGCGGAGGAAATCCGGCTCACCACGCCGGGAATGTTTTTATTGGCGATCGCCAGACGCGCGCGACCCGCGCGCGGCAGAATGACGCGCGGAAAATTGACCGAATTGCGTATCTCGCCGTTTTCGAGAAAGTCGACAACGGAATCGGCGACGGACGCCGCGCAATTCGCCTCCGCCTCGGCCGTGGCGGCGCCGAGATGGGGCAGGGCGATCGCTCGCGGCCGATCGAGAATGGCGCGCGTCGGAAAATCGGTGACATAAGCGCGCAAAGCGCCCGAGTCGAGCGCTGCTGACAGCGCGGCCTCGTCTATGACGCCGGCCCTGGAAAAGTTGATGAGAATTGCACCACGGCTCATCAGCGCGAGACGCGATGCGTCGATGAAATGGGCGTTGTGCTCGTCCAGTGGGATATGGAGCGTGACGATATCCGCTCTCGTCAGAAGATCATCGATGCTCGAGACGCCGATCACCTCGGGGGACAGCTTCCACGCGCGCTCCACGCCTATCGACGGATCGAAGCCATAAACGCGCATCCCGAGAGCGATGGCGGCGTTGGCGACCCGGCCGCCGACGGCTCCCAGTCCGAGAACGCCCAGCTTCTTGCCTGTCAGCTCGAAGCCATCGAATTGGGCTTTTCCGCTCTCCACCTGCTTTGAAACTCTCGCATCGTCGCCTTCGAGATTGCGGGCGAAATCCCAGGCGGCGACGATATTGCGCGAGGCGAGCAGAATGGCGGCTATGGTCAGCTCCTTGACGGCGTTCGCATTGGCGCCCGGCGCGTTGAATACCGGAATGCCGCGCCGCGAGCACTCCTCGACGGGAATATTGTTCACGCCGCTCCCCGCCCGACCGATCGCGAGCACGGATTTCGGAATCGATACGCCGCGCAGATCGGAGGAGCGTAAGAGAATGACGTCGGGCCGCGCGCTTTCCCGTTCGAGCCGGCATTTTCCCTGTGGCAACCACGGAAGAACGTCAGCGTCGACGCCGTCATGAGCCAATATGTGGAACATGGGCTATCCCCATCGCTTCTCGAAGTCGCGCATGAACGTGATCAATGTCTCGACGCCCTCATCGGGCATCGCATTGTAGATGCTCGCGCGCATTCCGCCGACCGAACGATGTCCCTCGAGCGAGACCAGCCCGGCCTCGGCCGCGGCCGCGAGGAAGGTCTTGTCCAGGCTGGCGTCGGCGAGACGAAAAGGCGCGTTCATGCGCGAGCGGACCGCCGGATCGATGAAATTGGAATAGAACGACGATGCGTCAATCGCTGCATAAAGCCTCGAGGCCTTGCGGATGTTGCGCCGCTCGATGGCTTCGACTCCGCCTTGCTCGGCGACCCATTCCAGCATCAGGCCAGCCATGTACCACGCGTAGGTCGGCGGCGTGTTGACCATCGATCCCTCGTCCGCTTGCCGGCGATAGTCGAATATCGACGGTGTCCCGGGCAGCGGCCGGCCGATCAGATTCTCGCGCACGATGACGACGGCGAGACCCGCGAGACCGAGATTCTTCTGCGCGCTCGCATAGATCAGCCCGAATCGCGTCACGTCGATCGGACGGGACAGAAGGTTCGACGACATGTCGGCGACGAGCGGCAGTCCATCCGATTGCGGCGTATCGTGGAACTCCACGCCGCCGATGGTTTCATTGGCGGTATAATGGAGATAGGCCGCCGCGGGATCGACTCGCCACGACGTCCGCGGCGGAATCGTGGCGTAGCCGCCGTCCCGCGAGCTCGCGGCCACATCGACATCAGCGAAGAGCTTTGCTTCTTCGATCGCCTTTCGCGACCAATAGCCGGTTTCGACATAAGCGAGCTTCGTCTTGCCGCGCAGGAGATTCATCGGTGCCGCCCCAAATTGCGCGGTCGCGCCGCCCGCGAGGAACAGGATTTTGTAATCGGTAGGAACGGCCAGCGCCGCGCGCAGACCCGCCTCGGCTTTCTCGGCAATGCCGATGAAATCCGCGCCGCGATGGCTCATCTCCATCGGCGATACGCCGCTCGATCTCCAGCCGCGCAGCTCTTCCCGCGCGCGCTCCAGCACCGTGGCGGGCAGCATGGCGGGACCCGGACTGAAATTATAGACTTTTCGCATCGTTTCTCCCCCTTCCGCGGGGCGCGGAAAGACGCATGCGGCGGCGCTGCGCCATCAGATGCCGCCACCTTCCTGGAAGGCCTCGCTGCGCGATTTTGCTTGAGTGATATTGCTGCCGGGCGGCACACTCTGCGTGAGCCAGACATTGCCGCCGATCGCCGAGCCGCGGCCGATGGTGATCCTTCCGAGCACCGTGGCGCCGGCGTAGATCACGACATCGTCCTCCAGAATGGGGTGACGCGGATAGTCTTTGGCCAAGGCGCCGTTCTCGTCGACCTGGAAGCGCTTCGCTCCGAGCGTCACGGCCTGATAGAGCCGCACGCGCCGGCCAATGATCGACGTCTCACCGATCACGACCCCGGTGCCGTGATCGATGAAGAAGCTCTCGCCGATCTCCGCGCCGGGATGAATGTCGATGCCGGTCTGCGAATGGGCGATCTCCGATATGATTCGCGCGAGCAGCGGCGCCTTCAGGCGAAAGAGCTCGTGCGCGAGCCGATAACGGATGACGGCGGCGAGACCTGGATAGCAGAACACGACTTCGTCCAGGCTTTTTGCCGCAGGGTCGCCCTCGAATGCCGCGCGAATGTCGGTGTCGAGCAGCGCACGCACTTTCGGGAGGCGTGCAGCGAATTGCCGCGCGATCTCGCGCGAATCGTCATTCGAGTCGGCGCTGCTCGAACCGGTGACATTCGCCAGGACGAGTTCGCGGCGAAGCTGTTCCTGCAACGTGCGCAGCGTCGTGTCGAGCGTGTATGCGATGAAGCTGTCGGCGCTGTCCTCGCTCAAGCCGGCCGGCCCGAAATGGCGGGGGAAAAGCGCCGCGATCAGTCCATCCACCACGCCGACGACCGCTTCGTGAGACGGAAGTTCCGGCAGAGCCGCATCGTGATATCGGCTGTTGTACGACGCGCGGCGCAGCTCACGCAATTCGGCGACGATTTCGCTCGAGTTCGTGCTCATTTTGCGAGTCCTTTCTCGTCGAAAAGGCCCTCGAACAGAGTCGTGCTGAGGTAGCGTTCTCCCGAATCCGGCAAAATGGCCACGATGATCTTGCCGCGATTTTCCGGGCGCGACGCCAAGCGAACGGCGACGGCTGCGGCGGCGCCGCTCGAAATGCCCGAGAGAATCCCCTCCTCGCGGGTGAGCCGGCGAGCATAGTCGATTGCCTCTTCGTTCGTAACCTGCTCGATCTCGTCCACCAGCGACAAATCCAAGACGCTCGGAACGAATCCCGCGCCGATTCCCTGGATTTTGTGCGGCCCCGGCTGGAGCGGCAAGCCGGCGCGGCGTTGCGTGAGCACCGGGCTCGCCGAAGGCTCGACTGCGACGGAGACGATGGTCTTGCCGCGACCGCGCTTGATGAAGCGCGACACGCCCGTGATCGTTCCGCCTGTGCCGACGCCCGACACAAAAATGTCGATCGCGCCGTCGGTGTCGTTCCAGATTTCCGGCCCCGTCGTCTGCTCGTGTATGGCGGGATTGGCGGGATTCTCGAACTGCTGGAGCAGCACATAGCGCTCCTTGTCGGAGGCGACGATCTCCTCGCTTTTCGCTATCGCTCCACTCATCCCGCGTGAGCCCTCGGTGAGGATGAGCTTCGCGCCCAAGGCGACCAGCAGCTTGCGTCGCTCGACGCTCATCGTCTCCGGCATCGTCAGCGTCAATGGAATGCGGCGAGCTGCGGCGACGAAAGCGAGAGCGATGCCCGTATTCCCGCTGGTCGGCTCCACCAGTTCCTTTCCGGCGCCGAGCACGCCGCGGCGCTCGGCGTCCCAGATCATCGACGCGCCGATGCGACACTTGACGGAATAAGAAGGATTTCGCCCTTCGACCTTGGCCAAGACCGTCGCGGCGGCCCCATCCGTCACACGATTCAATCGGATGAGCGGCGTTTTCCCGATCGAATAGGAATTGTCCTCGTGCCAGTTCGACATCGAACGCCTCCAGCGGCCGAGCTATTCTCCACATGGAAGATAGATTTTATCTAGCGCTTCCCGCGCGACCATCCAGACCGACAAATGCCGTCGGCGCAAAGCCTCGGCGCATTCATCCGTCGACGACCTATGAGCGCGGGCGCGACAACAGCTTCCCGGAAGGGCGTATCTATTCGCGTCCCGACAATCCGACATATGCGGTCGCCGCTCAGACATTGAACGCGCTGGAAGGAGGGGCGGAAACGCTTCTCTTCTCATCGGGAATGGCGGCCGCCACGTCTGTCTTTCTCGCTCTGGACCCTGGCGATCATGTGATTGCGCCTAAGGTCATGTATTGGGCTCTGCGTGGCTGGCTCGCCGATTTTGCGACGCGCTGGGGCTTACGCATCGACTTCGTCGATCTGGCGGATGCGGCTGCTCTCGAAGCCGCGGTCCGCCCCGGCGAGACGCGTCTCGTCTGGGTGGAAACGCCCGCCAATCCTCTGTGGACCATCGCCGATATCGCCGCGGCGGCGGCGATCGCTCATCGCGCCGGCGCGCGGCTCGCAGTCGACTCCACTGCGGCGTCGCCCGTGCTCACGCGGCCATTGTCGCTCGTGAGTGTGATCACGGTTTCTGATGTCGTGCTCATCAGGCTTTTTGATGGGCTTCCCACTTCCGCTTCCCGCACGCTGTAGGGGTGGTGGGAAGCGGAAGTGGGAAGTCAACGTCTGAGTGACTTGAGAGGGCATGCGGCCACAGCGGGGCTGATTTGGTTGCGGCCGTTTATCGCGGCGTATCACTCAGCCCGTGGCGAGGCGATAGCCGTCCGTCGATTTGACGATGCGGCCCGCGGCGGCCATGGCGGCCAGACGCTGATAGAGCGTGGTGGTGCGCACGCGGCACAAGGCGCGCAGATCGGCAAAGGGCTGCGGCGCGCCGGCTTCCGCGAGGGCCGCGACGATGCGCTCGTCGATCGAGCGTGCTTCTGCGCCCTGTGCGGGTTGTGGCCTGCCGTCCACGACCTCGAGGGCGAGCGCGTCGGCGCGCTCGGTGAGCTCGAGCCTGATGGCGGGCATGGCCGACGCGGCGCGGTGCTCGACGGTCAGGGTGAGCGCGTCGCCGTCTCGGCGGAGATAGAGGTTGGAGTCGCCCCAGGCATGGAACTCTGAGGAACCACGTAGGCCTTGGCCCGCACGCATGCTGCTCGCGTTCTTTCTCGCGTGGTGGACGAGGATCACGGCGAGGCCGTGACGGCGTTGGAGCTGACGCAGGAACGCCAGCAGCGGCGCCACTTCGCCGCTGATGTTTTCGTCGATGCGATGCAGGCGCACGAAGGGGTCGAGGATGAGCAGGCGCGGCTCCAGCCGCGCGATGGTTTCCTCGAGGCTGGCGCGATCGGCGTCGAGATCGAGGCGCAGCGACGGGGCGGTGATGACCTGGATGTCGAGATCAAAGATGGAGAGGCCGGCCGCAGCGCCGATGCCCTCGATCCGGCGCCGGACGATGTGCGCCGCGTCCTCGGCGGCGTATAGCAGGACGCGGCCGGGCTTGGGTACGCCAAATCGCCTCAGGCAGGGCGCGCCGCCGGCGACGGCGACGGCCAGATCTAGCGCGAGGAAGGATTTGCAGCATTTGGGCTCGCCGCCGATGATGCCGACCGCTTCTTGGGACCACAACCCCGTGACCAGCCAGTCCTTGTCTGGAGGGCGATCGGCGAGCTGATGGGCGGGCGTGACGGGAAGCGGCGTCATCGTCTACGCCGAGTTCCGGCCGCAGTCGAGAGCGGGGCGGGCGGAGGGGCCATGGCGCAAGTCTCGAAAAACAGCTTCTCGTCGATCTGTCGGGCGTCACGCTCGGCGGCCGTCGCGAGCAGCTCGCCCGCAAGCGTCATGAGCGCGCGCAGATTGCCCTGGGAGTGATCGCAGAGGGTCACGATCAGCTCCGGGGTCATCAGCGTCGTCGCGCCGGCCTGCTGCAAGGCGTGTCTGAGACAATCCTGCAGCTCCTGCGGCGTCGCCCGGTCGATAGCGAGGCGAACTCGGATGCGGCTGCCGAGCGGGAGAAGCTCGTCGGACCGCAGACGCTCCACGAGCCGTCCGTCTCCCGCCAGAACGACGGTCAACAGAATATGGGAATCGAGTTTTGCCGAGGACAGCAAGCGCAGCTCGCTCAGGACGAGCGGCAGCATCTCCTGGGCCTCGTCGACGATCAGGACGGGCCTATTGAGAGAGTCGTCGATATGAGCCTGCCAACGCTGTCGCAGGTTCTTGGCTCCGCCCCAGCGGTTGTTCGGGCGAAGCTCGACGCCGAAGAGATCGCCCATCTCGCGATAGAAGTCGCCGATGCCGGCCTGGGGACGGCTGATCACGCCGACCTTGACGTCGCGCTGCGTCGCCAGATGCTCGGCCAGGATGCGCAGGGCGGCGGACTTGCCGGCGCCGGGCGAGCCGGTGACGAGGGCGAAGCCGCCCTCCTCGGCGAGTTGCGCCACGCGCCAGCAGAAGGAGCGCAGGCGCGGCGTGGCGAACAACGCTTCGGTCGGCGCGCCCGGCGCGAAGGGGTTCCACTTGAGGCCGTAGAGCGCCAATAGTTTGGGGTTCAAGACTCTTCTCCTTCGTCCTTGGGCAGGTAGGCGGGCGGCAACCCCGTTGCAGCCCGCTGCTCCATGAGCTTGGCGAGCAGTGGCGCCATGCCACCGGCAGGCTTGATGGCGATGGGCTCCGCCGCGATCGGCTCCAGCGACCGGCGGCGCCCATCGGCGTTCTTGGTCTTGTCCTGCGGGAACAGCCGGCACAGCACCGCGCCGGTTTGCGCGTCGACGAGATGGACCCAGCCGAGGTCCCAGCTGGCGAAGCGGACCTCCAGGCGCGTGAGGTGGCGGTAGCGGTTCGGGGCCTCGAAGCGGCGGCCCTCGATCAGGAGGCTGCCGTCGCTCTTGCGCAGCGTCCGCTGCTCGGTCCTCGTGAAGGCCAGCTTGAGGCTCGCGCTGTCGGGGCTCGGCCGCGTCACCTCGGGGCCGGCGAGAAAACGCGTGACGGGCGCCTCGCCGATCTCCGAATGGATGTTGCGGTTGTACTCGTACTCGACCCAGGCCTGCGTCGCCTCGTTGAGCGTCGCCAAGCTGAGGTCCTGCACATCCTCCAACATGGCCATCAGCCGGCCTTCGACTGGACCCCAAAACGCCTCCTGCTTGGCGTTCTGATAGGGGCTATAGGGGAGCGTCGTCTGGTGCAGGACTGCGAGCCGGCCGAGGCCCTCGCGGATCTCCGCCGCAGTCATCGCCGCGCCATTGTCGCTCATCGCGGCGCGCGGCAGGCCGCGCTTCTGGATCGCCTGTGACAGACCATGCGCGACGTTCTCGGCCGTCTCCGCCAAATACCATTGCAGATGACAGGCGAGTCGCGAACGGTCGTCGAGAATGCCGAGCAACATTGGCGTGCGCCACTCGCCACGCGGCGTCAGCACCTTGCGCGAGCCGTGATGGAAATCCCAATGCCACAGGCCGTTGACATATTCGGCCTCGTAGCTGCGGACCTCGCGTTGCTCGAGGCGCGCCTCGGCCCGCAATGCGCCCGCCGTCAGCCGCGAGGTGAGCGGCCGGCGTTTGTCCAGACCATTGGCCCTGAGGAAGCGAAGGACGGTCGCATAAGACGGCACGGGTTGAAGCTCGGGCCGACTCGAAGCCAAGGCGACCAGATTGTCCCAGTGCAGCCTGACGCTCCAGCTCTTGTGCGCAGCGTATTGGGCGAGCAGCGCCTGGCGCAGCGGCACGCCGAGCGCTGTCTGCTGGCCGGCGTCCTGGCGACGTTTGCGGCGCAGGACGGCGATAGGGTCCTGACGCTCTCCGAGCGCCCGATAATACCAGCGCTCGATCGTGGAGGCGCCAAAGCGCACCGGCGCGCCGGTCGTTGGATGGCGCCATTCGCGCGCCGCAAGCTCAACGAGCGCCGAACGGAGCGCGCCCTTCTCGGGCGGCGCAGCGAGAAGCTGCCCGATCACCGAAAAGCGCAGCTGCGCCCATTGCTCGTGCACCCGCCCTTTCGCCATGCCGACGCTCCTTGGAGTGGACTGGCGGACGGTAACGGCGGGGCCGTCGACCCGCGACGGGCGTCTTCTGCGGGCCGACGAAAACCCTCATGCAGCGAGCATCGGCGCGGCCCCTCCGGTGATCGGCAAAAGCAATCGCAGCAGCGCGGTCAGTCGTTCGGCGGTGGCGCCGGAAAAGCGATCCAGGAGCGCCGTCGGCAGCTCCTCTCGGGCGACGGGCGGCATGAAGGCGGCCGCGGCCACCCTCCAGAACGGGCTTGCGGCGAAGACATCGCGCCACCATTGGCGCCAGCGCTGAATCGTGTTGCGGCTTGCGCCGACAAGGTTGGAGAGCTCGCGAACCGACGCCGCCGCGCCATTGCGTATCGCCGAAACCAGCACGACGACCGCGCTGAGAAACACCTTGCGCCCGAGAAACCGGAACGACGAGGGCGTCGCGCGCTTGCGGCAGTCCTGCACAGCGCAGCAGAAGCTGAAGCGCAAATTGTGGTCTGCGCCGAGCCCGGCGGGACCGCCTCTGGGCTTGCGCAGGAAATTGCCTGAATGAAGCGCGCCGCCGCAGCGCGCGCATCTCACCTCGCGCGCCCTCGCCGCAAGATCGCGGTCGAAGGCGAGGAGAAGCTCGTGGAATCTGGCGTCCGCCAGCAGGGACCGATACAAGGGATGCCTCGTTCTTGTTCGAGAGTGAAAGCCGCGATGGCCAAGATCGGACGCAATGACGCCTGCCCCTGCGGCAGCGGCAAGAAGTACAAGCACTGCTGCCTCGCCAAGGATGAAGACGCCGAGCGCGCCGCCCACGCGGCACGCGACGCGGCCGACCGCGCGGCCCGTGTCGCGGCCGCCGAATTATGGAGCTTCGACAGCGACGAGGATATGGACGATGAGCTGACCGTGGCGTCGAACGCCGTTGTCGATCTCGTGCACGCGGGCGCGCTCGATGAGGCCGAGCGCGCCGCCCGCGAACTCCTCCAGCGCTTTCCTGACATGCATGACGGTTATGATCGCCTGGGCATGGTCTATCAGGCCAGAGGCGAGGATCGGCAAGCGGCCGACTGCTACCGGAAGGTCATCGACATCATCCGCTCGCACAAAGAACAATACGACGCCGAGTTCGAAACCGTCTTCCACAAGCTCATAGAGCAGCTCGACCCGCCAATCGCGCCTCCACACGAGAGTCAGTCTTCCTGAAATCACGATGAGTGAAGGGCTCGACTCGCAGCCCATCACGTATCCTGCTCAAAAAACCGGGTTCATGCCCTCATTTTGTCCGCGCACGCTCACTCGGCGCCGATCTCGTCGTTCATTCCGCGACGAAATATCTGAATGGACATTCCGACGTGGTGGCGGGCGCCGTCGTCGCCGCGCGACGCGACGACTTCTGGGATCGCATTCGCGCGATCCTGGCGCGCAACGGCGCCGTGCTCGGGCCATTCGAGGCATGGCTTCTGCAGCGCGGGCTGCGCACCCTTTTCCTGCGGGTGCGCGCGCAGTCTCAGTCGGCGCTCGCGCTCGCCGAGCGGCTCGCCGGGCACGCGGCCGTCTCGGAGGTCCTTTATCCCGGCCTTCCCGGCTTTCCGGGCCATGAGGTCGCCCGGCGACAGATGCAGGGGGGCTTCGGCGGCATGTTGTCCATCCGCGTGAAAGGCAGCGCCGCAGCGGCGATCGCGACCGCCGCGCAAGTGACGATTTGGAAGCGCGCGACGTCGCTCGGCGGCGTCGAGAGCCTGATCGAGCATCGCGCGAGCGTCGAAGGGCCGGGAACGCCGGTTCCAGGCGATCTGCTGCGCCTCTCGACGGGAATCGAAGCCGCCTCCTACCGCCGCGGAACCCGACGGCGGCGCCGGACCTTGATTATATATTATTCTTGTCGATAATATCGATTTAACGGGACGCGCCCCGCCCGCTTCGGCTCTTCATCGCCATGTCCTACTCGCTCTCCATTTTGGACAAGAGCCCCGTCGCCGAGAGTGCGACGCCGGCGGAAGCGCTTCGCCACACGATCGCGCTGGCAAAGCGCGCGGACGAGCTCGGTTATCATCGGTTTTGGCTCGCCGAGCATCATGGCGCGAAAATGCTCGCGAGTTCCGCGCCGGAGATCGTCGCCGCCCATATCCTCGCCCACACCGCACGCATCCGCGTCGGCTCCGGCGGCGTGATGCTCCAGCACTACAGTCCCTATAAGGTCGCGGAGGTTTTCAAAACGCTCGCGGCGCTGGCGCCGGGGCGCGTCGATCTCGGCGTCGGCAAGGCGCCCGGCGGCCTGCCTTATTCCACTCGAGCCTTGCAGCAGCGCCCGGACGACGCCGATTTCGAAGCCCGCCTCATCGAGCTGGAGGCATGTCTCGACGGCGCTCTGCCGGAGGATCACGCGTTCGCCGGCCTCCTCGCAACGCCCGTTCCGCCGGAGCCGCCGCAGCGCATTCTGCTCGGCGGCGGCCCCGCGAGCGCCGAGCTCGCCGCGCGACGTGGTTGGCTCTTCGCCTACGCCGGCCATTTCAACGGCGATCTCGAGACGCTCGCGCGCTCGCTCGAGGCCTACCGCCGCATCGCGGGGCGGCAGGCTCTGCTCGCCATCCAGGCGTTCGCGGCCGAGACGCAGGAAAAGGCGGAGTGTCGCGTCGGCGCCCCGAGTCTCTACAAGGTTCATTTTGCCGACGGACGATCCGTCAATCTGCCGTCGCTCGAGCTCGCCGCCGAATTCGCTCGCCAGGCGGGGCTCTCCGAGCAGGACTATCGCGCCGAGGAAATTCGCCCGCTCGTCGTCTTCGGGGCGCCGGACCGAGTGCGGCGCGAGCTCGACGCCCTCGCCGATCGCTACGGCGTGAACGAATTCATACTGGATACGCCGATCGCGGATTTCGACGAGCGCCTCGTCTCGATCGAGCTGATCGCCGGCGCGTTCTCTACCAGCCCGGAGACCGCGTGAGCGAGAAGCCCATCAGATTCGGCCTGATGCTGCATGGCGCCGGCGCCAATATGAATTCCTGGCGCCACCCGAGCGGGCCGGCGGACGCCAGCGTCGATCTCGATTTCACCATCGAGACCGTCCGGAAGGCTGAAGACAATGGCGTCGCCTTCGTTTTCGCGGCGGACGGTCTCTACATCACGGAACAGTCGCTTCCGCATTTCCTCAACCGCTTCGAGCCGCTGACGATCCTTTCCGCGCTCGCCGCGCGCACGTCCAAGATCGGCCTCGTCGGCACCGTCTCGACGACCTATTCCGAGCCCTTCACCATCGCCCGACAATTCGCCTCACTCGATTTGATCAGCGGCGGACGCGCCGGCTGGAACGTCGTGACCTCGCCGCTGGAGGGCAGCGCGAAGAATTATGGGAGGTTCCATCCGGAACATGCGCGGCGCTATGAGATCGCCGACGAATATATCGCCGTCGCGCAAGGTCTCTGGGACAGCTGGGACGACGACGCCTTTGTGCGCGACCGCGTGACGGGACGTTTCTTCGATCCGCAAAAGCTTCATCGGCTCGACCATGAGGGACGCTTTTTCAAAGTCGCCGGTCCGCTGAATGTGGGACGCTCGGCGCAGGGCCAGCCGGTGATTTTCCAGGCCGGCGCGTCGGACGCCGGAATAGCGCTCGCCGGCAAATATGCCGACGCCGTGTTCACGGTGGCGGCGTCGCTCGAAGAGGCCTGCGCTTTTTCCGAGAAGGTGAGGGAAAGCGCCGTCGCTCACGGCCGTCGCCGTGACGATGTCCTGATTTTCCCCGGCGCCGGGCCGATCATCGGCGAGAGCGAGGCGGAAGCCGACGCGAAATACCAGGCCATTCGCGATCTTCTGGGCATAGAGGAGGCGCTCGTCTATCTCGGCCGCTTCTTCGACCATCACGATTTCGCGCAATATGATCCGAGCGCGCCGTTCCCGGATCTCGGAGACATCGGCAAGGAAGGGTTTCGTTCGACGACCGACGCTATCAAGACGCGGGCGCGGCGGGAGGGGCTGACGCTGCGTGAGGTCGCCTTCTCCGTCGCGACGCCGAAGCCGACCTTCATCGGGATCGGCGAGAAAATCGCCGACGAAATGCTACGCTGGATCGATGAGGGCGCCGCCGACGGCTTCATTCTCGGTTTCCCGGTCACGGCGGAAGGGCTAGATGATTTCGTCCGCCTTGTCGTTCCGGCGCTGGAGGCGCGAGGGCGCTACTCCCGCGATCTGCCGGGACGGACGCTGCGCGATCATCTCGGCCTGCCGCGCAAGGAGAGCCGCTACGCTCTCGTCGCGACCGACGAACAGAGGAGCGTGTCCCGATGACGGTTTCGATCGAAACCCTTTCCGAGCGCGCCGGGGCCGTCGCCGCGGCGGTCGCCCGCCACGCCAATGAATTCGTCGCGCTGCGCCGGGACATTCATCGCCATCCCGAGCTCGCCTTCCAGGAGCGTCGCACGAGCGAGCTCGTCGCGGCGCGTCTCGCCGATTGGGGCTTTGAGGTGACGCGTGGCCTCGGCGGAACCGGCGTCGTCGGCACGTTGAAGCGCGGCGAGGGGCCGCGCAGCCTCGGCCTGCGCGCGGATATGGACGCGCTGCCCATCGCCGAGACGACAGGACTGCCCTACGCCAGCATCCGCGAAGGCGTGATGCACGCCTGCGGACATGACGGACATACGGCGATCCTGCTCGCCGCCGCCCGTCAGCTGGCCGAAGCGGGAGATTTTCGCGGAACGCTCAACGTCATCTTCCAGCCGGCCGAGGAGATCGGCGCCGGCGCCCGGCGCATGCTGGACGACGGCCTTCTGGAGCGTTTTCCCTGCGACGCGATCTTCGGGCTGCACAATTGGCCCGGCCTCGCGGCGGGAAGGCTGGCTTTCGTCCCCGGCCCGGCAATGGCGTCCGTCGATCAGGCGCATGTCACCGTGCGCGGCAAGGGCGGCCATGGCGCCGAGCCGCAGGACACGATCGATCCGATCGTCGTCGCCGCCCATATCGTCACGGCCCTCCAGACGATCGTCTCGCGCAATGTCGATCCTCTCGACATGGCGGTCGTGACCGTCGGCTCGATCCATGGCGGCTCCGCATCCAACATCATTCCCGAGAGCGTCGAAATGAAGCTCACGGCCCGCGCATTCAGACCACAGGCGCGCAAGCTGCTCGAGGAGCGCATACCAGCCCTCGTGCGTGCGCAGGCGGAGAGCTTCGGCGCCGTCGCGGATGTGCGCTATCGGCTCGGTTTTCCGCCGGTCGTCAATCACGCCGCCGAGACGGAGCTGGCGCGGCTGACAGCGCTCGAGACATTCGGCGAGACACGCGTCGAAGAGAGCTTTCCGCCGCGCACAGCGAGCGAGGATTTCGCCTTCTTTCTCGATGCGAGGCCGGGCTCGTTCCTGTTCCTCGGCAATGGCGACAGCTGCTCGCTCCACAATTCCGGCTATGATTTCAACGACGAGAGCCTCGCGCCCGCGGCCGTCTATTGGGCGCTTCTCGCGGAGAGCTTTCTCTCCTGAAAGGCGGACCGCATGACGGATCGTTTTCTCTACGCTTCTCCGCTCGATCCTCGCGCCGCGCCGCTGCTCGACGATCTGGTCCGGGAATATGACGCGCGTTACGGCGATTTTTTCGGCCCCGAAGGCGGAACGGGCGAGGTCAATCGCTATCCGCCCGAAGCCTTCGCGCCGCCCGAGGGCAATTTCCTGCTGCTCTTGCGCGGAGAGGAAACGATCGGCGGCGGAGCCTTCCGCCGCTATGACGAGACGACCGCGGAATTCAAGCGCATCTGGACGCGGAGCGACCTGCGCCGACAAGGGCTGGCGCGCGCCCTGGTCCAGGAACTCGAGGCCCAAGCTCTTCGCCAGGGCTATTCGCGCATATTCCTGACCACCGGCTGCCGTCAGCCGGAGGCGGCCAATCTCTATCTCACATCGGGGTATCGCGCGCTCTTCGATTTGGCGGCGGACCTGGAAGCTCTCCGAATTCTGCCCTTCGAGAAGCATCTGCCGTTCTGTCTGAGGATCGTGGGCGTGCAATCCCGCTCAGACAGCAGCGTCTCATGATCGAGGTCAGCATCAGTCCGCTTCGCCGGCGGGACGCATCTTCGCCGAACGGATTCCTGAGCTCGCAACGCCGCTCGCCCGACAAACGGCGCACCGTCATCGGATTACAAGAGGCGCCCGTCGAATTTGGCGACGACGGTTTTGCCGGAAACAGGCGACAGGTCAGAAAGGATCGTTCATGGCGGGGCGTGGCGGCTTCGAGATGATGCGAGTTCGATTCGACAACCGAACGCTAAATCAAGGTTCTATACCACTCCCGCCAATCTACGCTGAATTTTCCAGGCTAGTCGAGCTTCACCAGCAAAGTACCTCCGAATGTGCGCCAATCATTGGTCCAGCCGATAGTCGCCGAGGTCGATATGTTTCCGGGCGACCAGGCTGTGATCGGCCGCTTGTCCAGCAGGTTTTTTGTCCAGAAGGTCAACGTGTAGCGCTCGTCATCCGAGCGCAGGCCGAAGCCCAGGTTCACGCGAGCGACGGGGCTGAGCCAGTATTGGAAGACAGAAGCCGGATCCGTCAGCCGAATCTTGTCCTGCCATGCGACATTGAAATAGCCGAAGCCCGTCACAGGCGTGTTTCCCCAATCTCCCAGATCTCGAAACAATGCCCCGAGCGGGTGCTCGTAGTTCCCGCCGATATTGAACGACCACATCGGCACGCCTTCCCAGCGTGTGTTGGATCGCGACAAGGCTGCTGGCGCTCTCACGAAGCCCGCCGGCGGGTTCGTCGGAGTCGACCAATTCCAATCGGCAGGGGTCGGCGCATCCCGAAAATCGACCCATCGGGCGTCGGTGTAGGCGCCCGAATAATTGATCCAGAGGCGTTCGGCCGGACTCCAGCGCCCGTCGAACTCGAAGCCACGCAGCCGCGCGTGGTCGGCATTGCCGAGATAGGTCGTGCGGATCGGCTGACCAAAGCTGTCGATGTTGGACGCGTCGGTCAAATTCGTCTGGAATTGATAGAGATCGTTCCAATACAGGTTGAAGTTGGCGATGAGCTTTCCGTCGAGCCAATTCGTTTTCACGCCGATTTCGTAGTCCCACGAGACTTCGGGCTTGGTGACGACGGGCTGCCAGCCCTTCAATGCTCCTCTCGAGTCGACGATCGGTTGGGCGCCGGTGTTGACTGCGCCCGCCTTTTCGCCGCGTCCGACCAGGCCGTAGAACAGGAGATGTTCGTCGTAGCGATATTTGGGATTGAAAATGCCCGTGATGGAATTGAAATATTTGGTTACGCCGCCAGTGTCGAATATTTGCTGGGCTCCGCCGGCGCGAAGCGCTTCGAGCTGCTCGGCGGCCGTATATTGATTCTGGTGAAGCGTCGCCCAGCTGAGATGCGATCCTTCCTTGATCTCGTAATTGTCCCGAAATCCGAATGTCAACGCCAACTGTTCGTCGACATGATAGGTGGTTTGAGCGAAGGCGGCGATATCGAAGGTTCGCGCCTTCCCCTCGCGGAGAGACCGCATTCCCTTCAGCAGCGCGGGCCTGGAGAACCATCGCGCCGAGTCCGTTCCGAATTCCAGAATATTATGGTTCCAGACATTCTCATATAGCGAGTAGACGCCGGTCACCCATTCGAGCTTCTGGTCCGTCGGCGAAGCGAAGCGCACTTCTTGCGAAAACTGATCCACATAGCTCTCGACGCGCGAGCCCGATATTTCCGCCAGCTCATTGCCGAGTGGCGTGCGCGGTAGCAGCCGAAAATGTCCATAGGCGGAAACAGATGTGAGCGTGTTCTCGCCGATCTGCAGGTTCAGCTCATTGGAGGTCGTGTATTGATGCTGATGGAATGTCGGCGTCGACGTGAGCAGCGGCTTGTAGGGATCGAAGGTGAGAACAGGCCTGCCGAGGCGTTGTTGAAAGGTTTCGGAGTAAGTGCGCGCCGGACGTGTTCCGTTCGCGAAGACCTGGAACGAATTGGAAGAAGAGCACTGGCTACTGGCGCATGATCCTGTGTTGCTGTACTCGTTCGACCGGCCGTAATTGAATATCAGTCGATCGGTCACGGCGTCGCCTACAAAGAGCAATTGCCCACGCACGCCCCAGCGATCCGAATTCCGAAGGCCGGCGCCGGTGACCTGGTCCTTGATCCACCCATTGTCCTTGTCGACATAGAAAGTCACGCGATAGGCGAGCTTGTCGTCGACGATCGGGCCTGTCACGTTCAACTTCTCGATGAATCGGGCGTTGTTGGCGAAGGAAGTTTCGAACGTCGCCTTGCGCGTGAACGACGGCAATTGCGTGCGAATGATCGCATTGCCGACCGTCGTGTTCTTTCCATATGCAGTGCCCTGGGGGCCGAGGGCCAGCTCGAAAGATTCGAGATCGACGAAATCGCCCCACTGGAACCCGAAGTTCTTCCAGAAGACATTGTCGACGATGAACCCCGTGTCGGATTCTGCGCCGTCTCCCGACCCGGCGCCGAGACCAACGCCGCGGATCGTCGCGGCGCGACGAGGATGGCCGCCCTCCACACGATAGTTCGGGACTTTTTCGGCAAAATCCGTCAGGCGTTCGAGGCGTTCGCGCACAGCGGCCTTGGGATCGACCACGACGATCGGACGTGGAAGCTCCAGCACTTGCAGCTTTCGGGCCGACAATTCTCCCGTCTCTTTCGGGGAGCCGACCAACACGTCCTCGACTTGCGCGGTCGCCGGCTGCGCAGCCTGCTGAGCCGCTGCGACAGTCGTCGCCCCGATCAATGCGACGACCCCCGCCAGAGCGCGGCCGCTCGTCGAACAGGGCCGCCGGCCAAAAGCCGACATGCGGCGTCGCGTCGCGTCCTTGTCGGCAGAGGCTTTTGCGAGGGAGAGGAATGTTCCGCTGGCAGACCCTAACGTAAGCGTCGACGCTCCGAGCATGAGAAACGACTTCGATGGAAGAGCGCCGCTGGACATTACCACCCCTTAATTTCTATCGTATTAATAGGCTTTAAGCACAAGCGATCAGCTCAGGTCAAGCTAGTCGATCCTGAGACCGAACTCGCGTTGGCTAGACGAGAAACGCGGTCATGTCGGCGATCGCGAGACACCGCTGGAAGGCGCTTTACGACAAGTTGCGGCGACGTCTCGGGTGTTCAGGAGGTTGGCTGTCCAGAAAGAGAGGAAATGCAACTCGAATGCGAAATCGATCTCTCTTATGAAACCGCCCGTCGTCGGGCCAAGAAATTTGCGCCCGATTACGCCGATCGGCCGAGGGGTCTATGTGAGACTCGAGCCGCTTCTCGAAATTCTCGACCTCGGCTTGACATATGTATAGAAATTATACTCAATTAAGTCGATAGATTTAATATGCAAAGGCGTCCATCCATGTTCCCCACTGTGTCCGGCGTCGCGCCACAACTCCGGTTTTGCTTCTTGTCCAGTGCGTCGAGCCTTTCATATTTGGCGGCGGCCGCCATCGCATTGTCGACGCAGATGGGCGAGTCTCACGCCCAGGACGCTCAAGCCCCGGCCGCATTAAATGTCCAGGTCGGCGACGTTGTCGTCCCAGGCGAGGGCGATGATCGAGGAGAAACCTCGCGCCCCGTCCTGCAGGCGCAGAACAAGCCCCGCTCCATCGTCGTCGTCGACGAGAAGACGCTGGAGCGCGAAAACATCAACCGCGTCGATGAGTTGCAGCAGAAAATCCCGAATTATCGCGCCAACAACGGCGGCACCCAGCAGTCGTCGCGCCAAACGATTCGCTGGATCGGCATCGGCGCCTCCGGCACCGGCGTCGGCACCGAGTCGCCGACAGGCTATGTCGTCGACAATGTGTTCTGGAGGTACTGGGGCTTCCAATGGATGGACCTGTTCGACCTGAGATCCTTCGAGGTCGCCTATGGACCTCAGGGCACCGCGGGTGGAAAGAACACCGCCGCAGGCAGCCTGATAATCAACAACAGATTGCCGTCCTTCACGCAGCAGGCGACGATCGAGACCAACTTCGCCAATTATGACCGCGTCATCGAAAAAGTTTCCGTCACCGGCCCGATCATCGACGACGCGCTCGCCTATCGCGTGAGCTTCTTCATGGACAAGGGCGACGGCTGGATTCGCGATCAGGTGAGCGGCGCCGGCTATAAGAACACCGATCGTTGGGGCGTTCGCGGGCAGCTTCTCTATGTCGGTGACGAAATCACCGACCGGCTCATTTTCAATTACAGCACCTCCCACGAATACAACGGCTATAACAGCGCGCCCTATTCCGACTCCTTCAACATCTTCGCCAATGGCACGCGTCCGAGCTCGACCTACGTCCAGAATGTCTGGAGGCGCCTCGGCAAGCCCATCCTATCCCTGGACCCCTACAAGCCGTCCATCGCGCGCATGGGCGTCGATCCGGTGAGAACCATCACCGTTTCGAACGAGCTCAACGTGGGCGTCGGCGAAAATATCTTCACGTCCATTTCGGCCTACGGGTTCAATCGAAACGAGATGCGATATTTCGAAGACACGCAGTTGCTCGAGCTCTGGCGCGGCGGCATGGACACCTATGTCGGACAGGCGTCGCAGGACTTCCGCCTGACTTCGCCCAAGGATCGGGATCTCGAATGGACGGCCGGCGTCTTCCTGTTCTATGACGACGCCTCCAATCAGATGCATCATACTGTCTTCGGCTCGGACGCCGCGAAATTCCTCAGTCGACCGGCCGCGCTCCCGGGCGTGGGGGTATGGGACTACACCAAGGCGCGAGCCTTTCAGGCCGCCGCCTACGCCCAGGCGACCTACCATGTCGACGAGCAGTTGGCGCTCACCTTGGGCTTGCGCAACAGCTATGAAATTCGCCAGGGTTCGGTCAGTCAGCTCAATCGGTACTATCCGACCGTTTCGGCTTTCGATCAGGATCAGGCCGTCATCGCCGCCGGCAGCCGTGGTATGTCGGATACGGGCGGCCGCACGCAAAAACTCAATTTCGTGACCGGGGTATTCAATCCGCAATATAAGCTGAACGATAACCTTCTCTTGTTTGGACTGGTCGGCCGCGCCGAAAAGGCGGGCGCCGTCAACACCAGCGCCAACCCGCGCTATACACTCAAGAACGGCGTCTACACATTCAACTCGTTTCCGACGGTCATCACGAAACCCGAAACCTCCTGGGATTATGAGATCGGCTTCAAGTCGAACTGGCTGGACAACCATTTTCTCTTCAACGCGACGTTCTACTGGAACGATTTCTACAATTTCCAGACGAATGTGGTGGACGGCGATTCTCGAGACCAGGACGGCACGCCTCTCGGCCTCACGACGCTCGGCAACGCCGAACATGCGCGCATTCGCGGCATCGAGCTCGACGGGCGTTGGAGCCCGATAGAGAGATTGTGGATCACCTTCAACGCGGCCTTCTCGGACGCGCGCTGGGTGAGCTGGCCAGACGCCGGCGCGCCGTCGGATTGGGCTTGGTCGTCCGGCAACGTCGCCGCGCCCAAGTCCCTGTCGCTTTCCAATACGCGCTGGCAGGGCGTTCCGCTGTGGACATTCAATATCGGCGCGAACTACGAGCAGCCGCTCGGGGCCGTTCTCGCCGGTGTTGGCGGTTTCGGAAGCTTCGACGACTGGACCTCGAAGCCGCTCACGGCGTTCGGCTATTTCAACGTCAACTGGCAGGACAAGACACAGCTGACCAATCCCTGGTCGGTTCTGCAATATTGGCAGGGAAGCTACGCGATCGTGAACGTCGGCGTCGGCATCCGCACGGATGACGACAAATACAGCCTCAGCTTCTGGGCCAAAAACATCGGCGACGAGAGACCCTTCAACTCATGGGACGCTGGAACCGCCACTGTTCCCGCGAGAGTCGGCCTCACTCGCTGGCCGGCGACCTTCGGCGGCGCGTTTCGCGTGAAGCTCTACTGATCATGGCTTCGCGTCGACGGCTTCGGTCGTCGGCGCGGAGCCATGAGGGCGTAGCGACGGCCGGGAGGGTATCCTGATGGCCGCAACAGAATCAGGGAAGACGTAAGCGCAGTTTTATCGACCTGTTTTGGCAGATCGGAGGCGGCGACAATCAGAGCGACGAGGGGCTCCGACACATGTCGATTTCAGAGCATAAAACATATTTCGGAGCCTGAACTGGCGTCGCGCGTGGTCCGCCCCATCGCTCTCAATCGCAAAACCGTGCTCCTCGCCGGCTCGACGATATCGAGCGCGGCCATGACCGAGAGAGACGGTGTGGCTATCCATCTAGGACGGCGCGCTTCCGCATTCATGCTCATGTTCCTGTCGTTTCCATTGGATCGCCGGCTCATTGCAGCACGATGCGCAGCGTGCCGCCAAAGGTGCGCGGTTGCTGGAGGAGCGCGACATTTGCGGGCGTGCTCGCATCGCCGGGCGACCAAGCGGTGATGTAGCGCGCGTCGAAGATATTCTTCGCCCAGACATTGAGGCTGTAGCGCTCGTCATCGGTTCGCAGGCCGACGCCGGCGTTGACGATCGAATAGGCCGGCTGCCAATATTGGAGCGTCGACCAGCGATTGGTGAGCTGCGTCTTGTCCTGCCAGGCGAGATTGGCGTAGCCGAAGGCGGTGAGCGGCTGCTCCGCCCAGCCGCCGAGGCCGGCGAACGGCGCGCCGATCGGAGCGGAGTAATTCGCGCCGATATTGAACGCCCATTTCGGCAGACTCTGCCATCGGGAGTTCGAGAGGGAGAGCGTCAGAGGCGCGGCGACAAATCCCGCCGGAGCGGAAGACGGCGTGGGCCAAGTCCAATCGGCGGGCGGCGCGGCGTTGGGGAAATCGACATAGCGCGCATCCGTGAAGGAGCCGTTGAAGCTGAACCACAGACGCTCGAGCGGATTCCAGCGCCCCGTGAATTCGAAGCCGCGCAGACGCACATGCGGCACCGAGCCGAGATAGGTCTGGCGAATGGGCTGGCCGGTCGCGTCGGTGTAGCTCGTGTCGACCTGATTGGCCTGGAAGTTGAAGAGATCGGTCCAATAGACGTTGAAATTGGCGATCAGCGCGCCGTCGAGCCAGTTCGTCTTGACGCCGAGCTCATAGTCCCAGTTGGACTCCGGCCGGGTGAACAGCGGCTGGAAGCCTTTGAATGTCGTGCCGATGAGAATCGGCCGGGCGCTGGTGTTGATCGCCGCGGCTTTCTCGCCGCGGCCGACGAGGCCCCAGAAGGTGACATTGTCGCTGTATTTGAACGACGGATTGAAAACGCCCGTGAGCATGTTGCGGGACACGCTCCGCCCACCCGTGTCATAGGCTCCCTGGCCTCCCGCGCCGCGCGCGGCGTTGTAGACGGTGAGCGGCGCATATTTCGAGCTCCAGGCTTCCAGCCAGCCGAAATTGGAGCCTTCCTTCGTTTCGAAACTATCGCGCAGGCCGAAGGTCAGCGACCAGCGGTCGTCGAAATGGTAGGTCGTCTGGCCGAACTCGCCCATATGGAAGGTGCGGCCCTGGCCGTCGGCGTGAGCGGTGAACCCCCACAACAGAGCAGGATCGGTCGTCGGCGTCCCGAACCATCGAGCGGCGTCGCTACCGAAGTCGAGCTCGTTGTAGCTCCAGACCTTCTCGTAGAGCGCCAGAAGGCCGACGACCCATTCGAGTGGCTGGTCCGGCGCCGATGCGAAGCGCAGCTCCTGCGACACTTGCACGGCCTTGCCATTGCCGTGGCTGTCGGTGATCTCCGTCAGATTCTCGCCCCGTGAATTGTGCGGGCGATTGGCGAAGTAGCCCCAAGCCGAAATCGAGGTGAGCGTGTTCTCCCCGAGCGTCCAGTTCACTTCGTTGGAGACGGTCGTGACATCGGCCTGATGCGCGCCTTCGCCCGTCACATAGGGCTTGTAGGGATCGAAGGTGAGCACCGACCGGCCGAGCCTGTTGAACAAGGTCCGAGAATAGGCAGCCGCCCGCGTTCCATTCGCATAGAGCAGCACCGAATCGCCGATCGAGCCGGTTCCCCATTTGCGATCGTGCGAGACCGAATGGCTGAAGATCAACCGATCCGTCACCTCGTCGCCGACAAAGAGCAGCTGGCCGCGAACGCCCCATCGGTCGTTGTTGAGATAGCCGGCGCCGGTGACTTGGTCCCTTATCCAGCCGTCGCCCTTGTCGATATAGAAGCCCACGCGATAGGCGAGCCTGTCGTCGATGATCGGCCCGGTGATGTTCCCGCGCTGGATGAGCTGATTATAGGCGCCGAAGGAGGTCTCGATCGTCGCCTTGCGCTCGAAGGAGGGCCGCTGCGTCCTCACGATGATGTTGCCGACGGTGGTGTTCTTGCCATAGGCCGTGCCCTGAGGGCCGAGACCCACTTCGAAAGATTCGACGTCGACATAGTCGCCCCACTGAAAGCCGACGTTTTTCCAGAACACATTGTCGAGGATGAAGCCCGTGTCGGATTCGGCCCCTGAGCCTGTGCCGGCCCCGACGCCGACGCCGCGGATCGCCGGCGTCGATGTCTGCGGATTGGACACATTCGGGCGATAGTTCGGCACGAGCTGCTGGAAATCGGAGAGGCGCACGAGCAGCTCTTCGTCGGCGACCTTTCCATTGACGATCGCCGCGGATCTCGGCGTCTTCAGCAGAACCTTCTCTTCCTGCCGGGTCAGACCGTCCGACGACGCGCCGACGACGACATCCGCCACCTTGGCTTCTTCGGCGCCTGCCGAATTCGATTGAAAGCTCGCCGCCACGAGAGCGATCGGCGCGAGAGAGACGGCCGACAAGGCCCGACGCTTGAAACATCCGATACGAAAACGCATTGCGATCACCCACATCATATACCATAAACATACTAGTAATATATATTATTTCAAGCTCGCCGACGCTTCGTCCAACGCAATTCGCGAGCTTGGTGCACGGATACCCCGTGATCCGGGATTTTTAAGGAATGCTGGGGCAAACATGCTTCCGGTTTTGACAACGGGAGCGGACCATGCCTTTCAAGTTTCACGCGAAGGGCAGGCGCCACATTCCGCGTCAGCGTCATCGGGTCACGAACTGGCGGGACTATGATGCGGCGCTGCGCAATCGCGGCAGCCTTACGATCTGGCTCACGCCCGAAGCAATCGTCGGTTGGAGGGCGCAGCCTCGCACGACGCGGGGTGGACAGCGCCACTATTCGGATCTCGCCATTGAAACCGCCCTCACTTTACGCGCCGTGTTTCGATTGGCGCTGCGTCAGAGTGAAGGCCTGATCGGCTCTATCATGAAAATGCTGGAGATCGACCTGCCGGTTCCAGATCATACGACGCTGAGCCGTCGAGCATGTGGCCTGTCTGTTTGCCAGCCTGCGCGGATGGGAACCGGCGAGCTTCATCTGATCGTCGATAGCACCGGACTGAAATTGCGGGGCGCCGGCGAGTGGTTGTCTGAAAAACACGGAACCATAAAGCGCCGCGCCTGGCGCAAGTTGCATGTTGGCATTGACGCGGACACCGGCGAGATCGTCACCTTCGATCTCACGGACAAGGATGTCGACGACGCGTCTCACGTCCCCGCGCTGTTGGACAAGTTGCCCCTGGCTGCGGCTTCGTTCATGGGCGATGGCGCCTATGACCGGGAAGCGACATGTGACGCCGTTCTCGATCGAAATCCGTTCGCTCGTATCATCGTCCCACCCTGCAAGGGAGCCGTTCCCGGCCCCACGGCGACCATCGCGCCATCGCAGCGCGATTTGCATATTCATGCGATTGACGCACGCGGAAGGATAAATTGGCAAAAGACGTCGGGCTACAACAAGCGTTCGAAAGTCGAAGTCTCGATCGGTCGCTACAAGCGTGTCATCGGCGACGCTCTGAAATCGCGTCACGACGACCGTCGTACGACCGAGGTTGCGATCGCCGTCAAATCCCTCAACCGGATGAACGAACTTGGGTCGGCAAAATTCGTTCGAGCGGCGTGATCGAAGACGCCTCGACGGGCAAACACGCCGGTCAAATGATCCTTGCAACACGCTCATGTAGCGTCCAGCGATCGGACTCAGCTTGACAATCGAAAGGAGTTTAAGTCTACTTATCCGATAGGATTAATGTAGAAAAGGGCTCAGCATGTTCGTCCCGCCGTCAGGCGTCACGCCCAAGTTGCGGTTTTGTTTTATGTCCAGCGCGTCGAGCCTCGCCTATATCGCAACGGCCGCCGTTGTTTTGTCGACGCAGCTCGGAGCTCGCGCCGAAGACGCGCCGGCTCCGACTGCGATGACCGTCCAGGTCGGCGACGTTGTCGTCCCCAGCGAGGACGATGACAAGGGCGAAACTTCACGTCCCGTCATGGACGCCCAGAAAAAGCCCAAGTCGATCGTTGTCGTCGACACCAAGAGGATCGAGCAACAAAACATCAATCGCCTCGACGAATTGCAGCAGTTCGTCCCAGGCTACCGGATAGTCGGCTCGGGAACGGCCATCGGCAACAAGGCGTCGATCCGATCTCTCACCAGTGCGAACGCCGCAGGAGATGTGCCGACGGGCTATATCGTCGACAATGTATTCTGGAAAAATCCCGGCTTCCAATGGATGGACCTGTTCGATGTGGCGTCCTTCGAGGTCGCCTATGGCCCACAGGGCACAGCCGGCGGTAAGAATGCGCCTGTCGGCGCCGTCGTCATCCGCAACCAATTGCCGTCCTTCACCCGGCAAGCGACGGTCGAGACCAGTTTCGCCAATAACAGCCGCGTCATCGAGAAAGCCGCCGTCACCGGCCCGGTCATCGACGACGTGCTCGCCTATCGCGTGAGCTTCTTCATGGACAAGGGCGGCGGCTGGATTCACGATCAGGTGAGTGGCGCCGGCTACGACAACACCGACCGCTGGGGCGTTCGCGGCCAGCTTCTCTATGTCGGCGACGAGATTACCGACCGCCTCATTTTCAACTACAGCACTTCTCACGAGTACAACGGCTACACCAACGCGCCATTCTCCGACTCCTTCTTGACCTACGCCAATGGGAAACGTCCGAGTTCGACCTACGTGCAGAACGTCAGGAGGATCGGCAAACCGATCATATCTTTTGACCCGTACCATCCCGCATTCGCGCGCATGGGTGTCGAACCCGTGAGAATCATAAGCGCCTCCAACGAGCTCAACGTCGGTGTCGGCGAGAACATCTTGACCTCGATTTCCGCCTATGGCTTCTACCGCGACGAGGCAAGGCACTTTACCGACGGCGGTCAGCTACTCGAACTGTGGCGCGGCGGCATGAACACTTATGTCGGTCAAGCTTCGCAGGAATTCCGGCTGACATCGCCCAAGGAGCAGGAGTTCGAATGGACGACCGGCGCCTATTTCTTCTATGATGATTTGTCCTACCAGATGCACCACATTCAATTCGGCGTCGACGCAGCGAAATGGCTGAATCTGCCAGCCGCACTGCCAGGAGACACCGATTGGTGGACCACCAAGTCACGGGAGATTCAATTTGCGGCCTATGGGCAGGCGACTTGGCATTACGACGAGCAGCTGGCGATCACTCTCGGCTTGCGCAACAGCTACGAGATTCGCGGTGGCTCGGTACGACACATCAACAGCTACTACCCCAGTGCGTCGATCGCCGCTCAGGATCAAGCGATCATCGCTGCGGGCGGCTATGGTCTCCAAGACAGGGGAGACGAAACGCAACATCACAACCATCTGACGGCGATACTCAATCCGCAATATCAATCAAACGAGAATCTCCTTCTTTACGGACTACTGGGCCGCGCCGAAAAGGCGAGCCCGGCCAACTACTCCAGCGCGCTCTATCAGACCAATGCAGCTACGGGGCAGCGAGAATTTTTGCGGTTTCCACCGCTCTTCGTGAAGCCAGAGGTTTCGTGGGACTATGAGATCGGCTTCAAGTCGAATTGGCTCGACAATCGTCTATTTTTCAATGCCAATCTGTATTGGAACGATTTTTACAATTTCCAGACAACAATTGTCGACTCTTCTGGTGTCGACGCGCTCGGCGCGCCCGTCGCCGTGTCCTTGATCGGCAACGCCCAACACGCCCGTTTGCGGGGAGCCGAACTCAGCGGACGTTGGAGCCCGATCGACAGACTATGGATCAATTTCAACGCCGCCCTATCGGACGCCCGCTGGGTTTCCTTCTCTAACGCAGCTGCGCCCGCGGATTGGAGTTGGTCCGGGGGCAACATTGCTGCGCCCAAACAACTGTCGCTGTCCAATACGCGCTGGACAGGCGTTCCACTCTGGACATTCAATATCGGGGCGAATTACGAGCAGCCGCTCGGGGCAGTTCTCGCCGATCTCAGTAACTTCTCTAGTCACGGAATTTTTGGCGACTGGGCGTCGAAACCGCTAACCGCCTTCGGCTATTTCAACGTCAACTGGCAAGACAAGTCGCAGCTGACCAATCGCTGGTCTATCTTGCAATATTGGCAAGGTAGTTATGCGATCGTGAATGCGGGCGTCGGCATCCGCACCGACGACAATAGATACAGCCTCACCTTCTGGGCCAAGAATATCGGGGACGAGCGACCCTTTTCCACATGGGATCCGGGAAGCGCCAGCACTCCGGCGACAGTCGGCTTGGCGCGCTGGCCAGCGACCTTCGGCGGCTCGTTACGCGTGAAGCTCTTGTGAGACGCGGTCGCATGCCCGTTCCCGCTCAGCGATCGACGCTTCACGCGCTCCTTCTACGATACGGCCAATCATCTGGCGTAGCCGCTGGTATTCTCCAGGATCCGCTGCTCGCTCGTGGAGACATAAAGAGAAAATCCGCCAAGTCGAGTCAAGCCCGGAAGCGGTCGAGCCAGCGGCTCGCGCCCCGATGGTCTTTGGGCGTCTAAGCCGAACGTGAAACTCTGACCCTGAGCGGCCGCGTCCCGACCGTGGGGCCGACGACCGGTTACGACGAAAGGAGACATTCCGTATCTGGCATCATTCGACGTCTGCCAGTTCCTCGGCGGACGATACGCTTGGCCGAGCTACCCGACCACGATCAAAACGTTTAAGTTCGCCTATCGCGCCGCCACGCATATTCGGGGCCAAAGACAGGCTTTCGGCGACAAACGAAAAGGCTTTTCGCTAGGCCTTCTTTTCCGAAAAAGCAGTTGGCCGAGGTTTCTGCGGGCGCGCTCGAATATGTGCGCTCGGGAAAGAGAAGCCCTACCATCGTTCTCGGAAATCGTTAACGTTCGTCGCAGCCCGGTTAATTTATCGGTTCCCCATTGTCCGCTTGCGTCAGAATTTCACTGTCATCGCGCCTTTGACCCCGCGGCTGTTGGTGCGATTTCCGAATTGTCCGACATAATGCACGCCGAGGCTGGCGTTCGGCATGACCGCGAGATCGACGCCCGGCTCGACGAGGAAGGCGTCTCGGTCGATCGGCGCGCCCGCTACGGAAAAATCTCCTCCTCCGGCGAGCGATGCGAAAGAGAGCGGCGTGACCGCGCCCATGGCGTGGCGCCAAGCCGCAGACCCGCCGATCGCCAGCGGAGCCTCGAACAGCGATAGGCTCTTCGAAAATCTCAGGCCCAGGGTCGTGAAGGCGATGTCCGTGTCGCCCCCCCGCGTCGCGAGCGCTGCGACGCCGCCGAATTCTCTGAAGCCATTCGTGTGAAGCCGCGTCAGCGCCAGACCCGCGAACGGCTCGAGAGCGAGGAAGCCCGCATCGACGCCGTATGCGGCTTCGCCGAAGAGCTGGTACAGGCCGGCTCCAAAGCGGCGCCACGGCTGATCGGACAGGCCCGCGAAACTGATCGAGCGGCGAATGTCGATGTCATGGCCGGAATAGGAGGCGCCGAGCCTCAGGCCGAACGCCCCCCATTGCCCTCCGGCGAAGAGACCGGCGTGGAAAGCGTCGCTCTTGCCGCTCGACGATCGCGCGCTCACGCTCAAATTCGCGTGGTCGTAGCCGCCATAAGCACCGATGCGCCAGTTGTGGAAGGCCGGCGCGTCGAAGCCGAGGAAAAAGCCGGTCGCGGAATGAGAGACCCCTGCGGCGCCGGCGCGCGACCCATTCGACGAGCCGTGCGCGTCGAAACCCTGCCCCCAGAACACGAGCTTGTCGAGATCGATGGGGAGCGCTTCCGTCGCGAGCGCCGCCGTCTTTTCCGGAGAGCGCGCGAGCAACGGCATGTTCGGAGCGGCGACGCCGCCGAAAGCGCCACGAAGCCGGTCGAGCGCCGCAGCGCGCGCGTATCGAGAGTCGTCGAGCAGCACGCCTTTCACCGAGGCGTAGGCCTCGCCAGAGAGCTGATCGAAGGAACGAGCGATCTGATCCTGGCTCGCGTAAGTCAGGGAGTTGGCGAGCAGAGCGGCGGCCCCGGTCGGCGCGCCCTGCGCGAGCGCGTCGAGCGCGCGCGCCACAGATTGCTGATTTCGCGTGATCGCAGAGCCGAGGAAGTAGTTCGGCGCGTGCAGGAGCTGCGCCGTGAGTCCGTCGGCGCCGAAAGTCGGCGAAAACACGACGCCCTGAAACGGCGAAACGATGCTGTCGACCTGGCCGGTCACGCCGCCCGTGGCCTGAATGAAGGAGTAGCGCGTTCCGAGCGTCGGCCGGGCGCCCTGATAGCTCTCGAGCACGATGGAGCCGCCTTGGAAATTGGCCGCGCCCGACACGACGAGACGACTGTAATCATTGGGGCCGACGCTCAGGACGAGCACGCCGCCCGCGAGCTGATTGTAATTGCCGTCGATGGTGATCACGCCCGGCGAATGTCCCGGGTGAAAGAAGCCGAGATCGAGAACGTCGCCGACGACATGGCCGACGCCGTCGAAAAAGCCGTCGTAGCCAATGGCGAGAAAGCCATCGGTCTGGCGAAAGATCAGCGTGGGCGCGCCGAACACATTCGCGATGGCGTCGTTTTCCTTGCCGTAGAGCAATGCCCTCAATGAGGTAGGCGTCGACGCGAGCCCCGCGAAGACCGTGCCGACCGCGGTGACGCCGGTCGAGGTGAATAGCGTGCCGTCCAGCGTCAGACTGTGCGCTACGGGCAACAACGCCTGACCGGCGACAAGCGCGCTGGAGCTCGCGTCGATTTTGAGCGTCGTGAGCCCGTTGATCGACGTGTCGTTCCGTCCATTGAGTGTGAGACGGGCGCCATTGACGAAGGAGAGAGCGGCGGCGCCGCCGAACGCCGGCGAAAAGGACACGTCGCCATGCGCGACGGACAGACTGCCGCCGTCGAAAGTCGTCTGCGCGGCATTTGTGAAGGCTACAGCTCCGCGATCCGTGACGACGAGCGCGCCGCCGAGCGTGCTGGAGCCGTCGACGGTCATTTTCGCGCCAGCGGAAACGTCGAAGGACCCGATCGACGCGGAGATCGGCGGTTGACCAAAGGCGCCGCCGATCGCGAGCGTCGAGCCGTCGCCGCTCAAAGTGACGGCGCCGGAATTCTTCAGCGATTTGAACGTCGCTTTTGCGCCGCTCGTGATATCGAAAGTATCATCGACGCTCAGTGTGACGGCGGCGGCATCGAAGGTCGCTTTGTCCGAAATCGCCACCTGTCCGCCGATTGAGTCGAAATCCTTCATTTTGACGACGCTTCCGTCGCCTTTGGCGGTGATCGTCGCGCCGAACGTCTCCACATTCGAGGTTTCGAAGCGCCCGCCGGAAGACACGATGAGTGCGGCGCCGCTCCCGAGCCGATTGAGGCTGGAGCCGAGGCCGCCGACGCCAGAGTCATAGATGGAAGCGCCGCCGTTCGACACTTCCGCCCTGACGCCGCTGAGATCGATGCTCCCGCTGTAGGAGAGCTGCGACCCCGCGCCGTCGACGGTGAGCGTCGACGACTTGGCCCCATCTGTGAGAAACTGGATTCGCTTCGCTTTGACCTGGGCGCCGAGACGAACTTCGAGATCAGAATTGGCTGCGAGGAAACTGATGTCGCCGTCGACCGTCAATTTGGCGGGACCACTGGGGCCGCTCCCCGAGACGTAGACTGTTGCGGAGGCGGTGTGGCCGCCTGAGATGATATTGGCCGCAGTCGCCTGTCCGCCGGAGACGACGCGGAGCTCTCCCTGCGCGCCGACGCCCGCGGCGAGCCGAATGTCGCCGGCGATCTTCAGCACGCCGCCCGAGCCGACATTGAACATATGCGAGCCACCCGCATCCTGACCGATGGTCAGCTGCTGCGCGGTGACGGCCGAATTCTTGCCGATGTCGAACTCCCCCGAGCCTTGCACGCCGACGACGATGCCGCTGCCGACGATATCCGCGCCGAGATCGAGATGCGCGTTCTCGATCGACAGCACGCCTTTGGACCCGCTCTGAACGCCGAGCGTGATCGTCGCGAAGGCCATATTCAAGCCGGTCTCGCCGGAAGAATCGCCGATGAGGGACAGCACGCCATTGCCTCTTTCGCCGACCGTCACCTTGCCGAGCTTCACCTCGCCGGCGCCGGCGCTGGCGTCGATGACGAGCTTGCCAGAGCCGCCATTGGAGGCGCCGAGAGTGACCGGTGTGTTGGCGAGGTTGAGCGAAGCGCCGTTTTCCAGCGTCAGACGACCGGCGCCGGCGTCGCCGATGACGAAGGAGCCAGCCGCCTGAAGATGCGCCGTCGGACCCGACAGCGTCAGGACTCCGGACGAATCCTTTTCCTTGCCGATGACGATGCTCGCGCCCTTGTCGGTCAGCCCGATCAGGCCGTTCGTGACGGTCGTTCGGCCCGAGCCATTCGCCAAGCCGCCGATCTGAAGCGCCTTCGCGAACAGCTCCGCGCCTTTGTCGATCGTGAGCGTGCCGTCGCCGCCATAACCGACGTAGACCGTCGCATTGGGCGCGCCTATCGCCGAGCCTTTGTCGGTGAGCGTGACGACGCCGACGCTGCCCGCGTCGCGTCCGATGCGCAGAATATCCCCATCCACATTGAACGCGCCGGCGCCGGAAACGGTCAATGTCCCTTTTCCGCCGTAGCCGACGACTGCGGACTGTTTCGCGGTCCAACTGGAGCCCGCGCCGTCGATCGTGAGAAAGCCGGTTGCACCGGCTGCGAAACCGATAGCCAAAGCCGCGGTGTTCGACCCGGAAGGGCTGTCGCTCGTCGCTGTGGCGCCGCGGGAAACCTCTGCAAATCCAGTCGATCCTGGGTTGCTGCCGATGAACGCGACATCGGTGGTGGTGAGCGTCGCCGAATCGGTCAGTTGCAGATGCCCGACGCCGTCGGCGCCGACAGTGATGCGGCCGTTCGACATCCAGCTCGTTCCCGCGCCCGACACCGTCAAGCTGGACCCAGAGGCGGAGGCGGCGAGTCCGATGAAGGCGTTTCCGTTGACGGTAACCTTGCTCCCGCCACTCACCGTCATGAATCCGGGCGCGAAATTCCCGACCTCGAGCTCCTTGGCGGTCAAGGTGCTTCGGGTGACTTCGAGCGAAGCGCCGGTCGCCGAGATCGGCGCGAGGCCGAGGGGATTGGTTCCGACCCAGAGCTTATCCGCCGTCAGCGTCCCCCGGTTGATCACGAGGCGGGTCGGCGAGCTGCCGTTCTCGTAGAAGCTGCCGGTTTGAATCTCGATCGCCCGGCCGCTCAGCACGCCGCCGTCCTCGACCGTGACGACGCCGGTCTCGTTGAGCGTCCCGTTCGCGGGCGTCGGCTTGACGACCACATGATCGCCGTCGACAGAATTCGCCCATATCCTCAGCGCGCCCGGATAAGCCGGATCGGTCGTCGAAGCGAGAAGGTCGAGCTCGGAGGCGTGCAGCTTGCCGCCAGCGATGGTCTGCGTCACCGGCGCGAACTGCGTCCCGAAATTCACGACGGGACGGCCACTGTCGAGCGAATAATAGTCGAGGCGCGCATTGCCGATAGCGGCGAAGGTCGCGGTTCCCGTGACGGTGAGATTGTCGAGAGTCAAGAGCCCGGGGCCGCCGACCGAGAGATTTGCGATCGTGCCCGACACATTGTCGACGGAGAAGCCGTCGCCGGAATAGCCGCCGCTCGAACCGGAAATCTCGCAGCCCGCAGGTGAGACCGGGATCGCCGGCCCCTTGATCGACGCCAGTTGCCCCTTGGGACGACCCGCGATGAAGACGTTGTCTCCTTCGCTCGGCGCGGCCTGACCCGGCCGGAACAGATCGTTGCCACTGCCGATCTGCGGCGGAACGAAGGTCGTGGGGTCCGTGAAGCTTCCCGACTGTTCTAGGATGAACGTATCGGGAGCAAAGACTCCGTCGCCGACTCCCGACGGGCAGTGCAGCGTGTAGGCCGGGACTTTTTGGGCTCTGCCATAAAAAAAGAGGTTGCGCGGCGCGTCGGCCGCAAAAGCGGGCGACGCGAAGGTGATCGCGGCGAGCCCCAGTGTCCAGCGCGCGAGTTCTCGCGTTCTGTCGGCGTCGGGACTGACAGGATAGAAATTCAATGACATTTCAAAGCCCTGCATAACCCGAATACTAGCGGATAGCTAAAGCTTGACGCAGCTTATACGATTCGAGGCCTTACGACACGTCAAAATTCGCGACAGAGCCACGTCAGGTCGCGTCCAAACGACGGGGTCGCGAAAACAACTGTCACGGCGAGCGTCGGGAGACGCCCCAGAGCGCAGGAAAGGCGCGTCGATGCCTCTGTCTCGACTTTGCCCGAATCGGCGGCGCGCGATGGCGGAAAAATGGATGTCACGGCAATTCCTCGAGTTCGGGGGAAGCATCACGCGCCGTCGACGTCATTCACGGCTCGCCGTCGCTGCATATCTTTGCCCGCACGACGCAATCTCGGCCGCCTTGGGCGGCGCATTCGGACAGCGCCGCGGAGACGATCTCGCGGATCGAGGCGCCGCCGCCATTGCTTCTGTTGCCGAGCACTTTTCCACCGTCTCCGCTGGACACGACGACAGCGCATCCATTGACGACCGAAATATCCCATTCGCAGCGCTGTCCGCGGAACTTGCTACAGTTCCAATGGGCCGCTCGTATTGCTTCTACGGCGCTCCCCCAGTCCCAAGCCGTGCCGAAGACCCGCGTCTTCGTGTCATATACAATGGCGCCGTAACGGTCTGCGCCGGTGACTCGATCTCTCGAGTCCGGCTGCAACTGACATCTGGATTGGCACAAGTGCTGAGCCGACGAGCAATTCGCGCCGCCGCCAGCAGGGTCGCATTCGGCGAGATTGTTGCAGCTTTGGAGGCATACGCCCAAGCTGTCGGCGCGCGCGAGCGGCGCGAAGAGCCCGGCCCAGAGAGCGACCGAGCACGCGAGCAGATTTTTGTTCCGAAAGAAGTGCATAGGCCCCTCCACTCATGATGAAATTCGATTTCACCTGTCGGCTCGATCGAGCGACAGATCGGATGTGCGCGCCGCGAGCGCCTGTTCCGAGGCTGCGGAGGCCGCGCTCGAGAGATCACCATAGGCGCCGGCAACGATGCAATTGCCTGTCCTTGCCGTCGACTAACGCAGTCGAGCCGTCTGGCGGCGGCGGCGCGATCACATGACGGCGTGAACGCCGCATCGGCGAAGCGCCCGCGCGCTGATCCACGTCATGGCGTCATCACGGCGAATATGGCGGCCGACACTTCCGCCGCAGGGCCGCGAGCGCTTTGAATGAGCCTTTCGACATCTTCGAGCGTCGCTCGGCCGATCGGCGAGCCGTTGACGATCGCGAACGGTAGCGCCGCAACGCCGAACGCCCCTACGATGAAGTCCCTGTCCTGGCGCAGTCGCGCCTTCGCCGGCGCGTCCTCGATGCAATCGGCCAGCGGACGCGCGCGCGGGACGCCCTCCATCGCGTCGACGATGGCGTCGCCGACGCCCTTGCCTGCGCCGTTCTCGCGCCACGCGCGGAAGGCCCCGCTCACGCGCAGCAAGGCTTCGAAACGTCGCTCCGGAACGGCGCATCGCGCCGCCGTGACGACCAATGATTCGTAATGTTCGTTCCCTTCGCCCCACGCCGAACGCAGGATCAGTCGCATTTGCCCCGAGGCCGCGTAACGATCCGCGAGCGGCTGAATGAGCTTGTCGAAAATGCTGGCGCAAGGCGCGCAGACATACGGCATGTAGACGATGACGGTCGTCGGCGCGTCGACGGAGCCGGTCGCAATTTCACTCGAAGGATCGCCCAGGGCCAGCGCTTTGGACTCGAGGTCGATGCGTCGAATGGCGTCTTCGGCGAGCGACCGCGCCCGTGGGTCGGCGCCAGCGGCTTCATAGAGACGGCGAGCCGCGAGAGGGTCACGATGTCCGTCGAGACCCCGCATGGCGATTTCCGCCAGCACGAAAGAGCCGCGAGAGTCGCCATGCTCGACCATGCGCCTCCCTTGGAACGAAGCTGCGGCGATCGCCTCGGGACGCGGCGGACGTTCCTCGAAGGCCAGCAGAGCCAGTCTCCCCATCGACGTGGTGTCGCCGTCGGCGGCCGCTCGTTCGAACCATTCCGTCGCCTTCACGAGATCGCGCGCGCCGCCTACGCGGCCCGTCATATAGAGGTCTCCCAAAATTCCCGCCGCGTCGAGCACATGGTCCTCGGCCGCAGCGACCAGGTCTGCGATCGTCAGCGACGTCTCGAGAACGTCTTGCTGGTTGGTCCGCAAGAATTCATGGGCGCGCCAGTAGCGGCCGAGCGTCGGTCCTTTGTCGATCAAGATCGCCAGCAGATCTGCGCGTCGGCGGTTGTCGACGAGCGATGGATCTCGCTCGGCCATCGTCAAGATTTGCGAAATCGCGATGGGATTGTCGCGCGCGATGGAGCGCCACAGCCATCGCAACGCGACGGCGTCCGAGGCCGGCAATCCGGTTCGGTTGGTCTGCAGGCGCCTTTGTTCGAATGCCTTGAACTCGATGGAGCCGTCCGCCGTGATCGCGGCCGCCTTTTCGATCCACATGTCGAATTCTTGTTCGTCTCCGGCGCTTGCGGCGAACGCCGCGAGCATCGCCATAGCGGGCGTATAGCCGTGATCGGCCGCCAAGCGCATATTTTGTCTTTCCCGTCTCGTATCGATGGTGAAGAAAGTGTCCGACAGATCGTCCAGCAGTCGATGAATGACGAGCGGCAAGCCGCGTCCCGCCGGCAAGTCCGTCCGGGCGGCGCGTTCGGACAGGTCGTACGCCTCTTTGAACGACGGAGCGGCTCGGTTCGGGACGCCGGCGACCAGCTTCGTGACCTTCAGCACGAAGGCTTTGGGGTCGCCGTCCGCCACGCCCTCGTCGACGAGGCGTTCCGGTCTGCCTCGACGTTCGAATAGGTCGAGGATGCCTTTGGGGCCGAGGGTGCACCAGTCGCGTCGCGACAGGCCGTAGGCGTCGATTTCATCCCAAGGCTCCCGGCAGGCGTAGGTGTCGGCGTCGGACCGCGCGAGACCCACCTGCGCGAGCCATGCGCGCCGCGTTTCGGGATAGGCGGCGACCCAGGCGGAGACCGCTGCCGTGATCGCCGCGGCGGCGCCGAGCATGGCGAGCTTCGCTAATATATCTCGCGCCCAGGAGCCGAACGGGCGCCGGCTCGCCCATGTCTCCAACCGCCGCGCGTCGCCGCGCTCCGGCAGCAAGGGCGCGAGCGCCCCATGCATATAGATCGCCGGCACCTGCCGCCCCTCGGTCGCGCGCGCCACGAGATCGTTGGCGTGCGCGAACACGTCATGGGCCGGGCGTCCGCGAACCAGCAGGCCTGGGAGAGCCGCGACCAGGGCCTCGGCGTAAGGGCCGACGCCGCTTTCGCCGTCGCTGGCGGCCGTCCCCGCCGAGGTCGACCAGATGACCATGACGCCTTCGCGATTGAGGCGCAGATCGGCCATCCCGCCTGTATACGCGTCGCGGCCGGGCGCGTCGCGCGGACGGAGGCGGCAGGCGTCGAGCACGAGCGTCGTGACCCGGCGGCGGCGGCGCGTGAAAGACGCGATGATGTCGTCCAGAGCGAGGGCGCGCAGAGCGAATTCGTTCGGAGCGGACGGGTCCATGTCGACAGGCGCCAGATAATGCGCATCCTCCAGTCGCATCCCGTGTCCAGCGAAATAGAAGATGACCGCCGCATCGGGGCCCGCCGCCTCGACCCGCTCCATGAACGAGGCGACCGCCGCGACGACGGCCGCGCGTGTCGCATCGCGCAGGGTCGTGACCGCAAAGCCGAGGTCGGCGAGCGCTTTGCCGACGAAAGCGGCGTCCCGGCCGGCGTTCGCCAGTGGCGCCGCGGGATAGCGGGAATTGCCGACGACGAGCGCGAAGCGCAGACCGTGCGAAGCCGCGGCGGGTTCGGGCGCGTCGTCTGACGAAGACGCCGCGATCTCGGCGGCGCCCTCGGTCTCGACATCGAAAAAGCGCGTTCGCATTCGCCGATCTCTCTCAGGGGCCTTTCTTCCACCCACCGTGAGACGCGATCTCATGGACCGTCTCCCAATAGGCGACCCGCGCCTCCAGCTCCTTCGCTCGCGCCTCATAAGCAAATTCGAGGCAGTCTTGGACCCCGGTCTCCTCCTTGTTGATCTGTCGCAGCGCCGACAGCCGCATTTTCGATGCAGCCGCGCCCCCCTCGAGCGAGGATCCGAAGCCGTTTTGATAGGCCGCCTCGCATCCGTCCCGGAAGGCGATCCAGACGCTCTGCTCGCCGGCCGCGGCGGTCGCATCCGGCACGGCTTTCAAGACCGCCAGCGCTCTCGTTATGCGGGCGTCCAAACGACCGAGGCCGAGGTCGCGGCACACGATCTTCCCGACCCAGCGGGCGTCGCGCCGCTCGGCGCAGTAGATCGTCTTGTAATGCTCGGGTGAGAAATCCTGTGCGGAGCGTTTGACCTTGGTGATGATATTCCAATCGCGCAGGAGGTCGTCCGGTATCGCCTCGAGACCCGCCGAGCCGACCTCGAAGGCCGCTTCCGCCATCTTGGTCTGGCCTGTCATCTCGCGCGTGTAGGACAGGACCAAGGCCGATACCGTCTGTATGTCGTCGATCGCGATTCTGAGATCGACCGGCTCCGACGCCAGCGACATGGCGTGGATTGTGAAAGTTCCTTCGACGGCGCGGTCGACGCCGCCGAGAAACGCGAAGGTGCAGGCCGAAGCGCAGAAGCGGCTGCGCTCGACCAGTGTGTCGAAGCCCAATTTGTGGATCAGATATCCGATCTTCAGACCGCCGATCACATTGCCGCCGCCAGAATGAAGAACGACCAGCGTGTGCCGGTCCCAGGACAGCGGCGACGTTCCCGCTGAAGCGCTGCGGCCCTTCTTGACGATGGCCTGCAATCTCTCGGCGTCCAGCTCGTCGATCCGACCTGAGGCGATGATGGCTCCGACGCCATCGGATGTGAGACCTGCGCGCCACTCCATGGCTGTGGCGCGCGGCGCACAGCCGCCGAACATCAGGGCAAAGCCGACAACCAATCGGAGCAGACCGGGCGGCTTCGAGAAATTTATCGCGAACGACATGGGGCCCTCGCTTTCCAATGCGTCGCCGATCCCATCGCTGACGCGAGACGATTATAGGTCACGCGGAAATCGAAAAACCATGGAATCGTCTTGCCGAAGCTTGCCGCCGCGCGCGGAGGTTCGGGCCGAAACGTTGGGAAGCAACCCCAGCGTCTCGCAGCGCAATGTGACCAAGAAAGACTTGCGACGCCCAGCGCTACGCCACCAGATAGCTGGCGCTCGACACGCTGACCGTGGCGGCCTCGCGAGCCTGCGACTTGCGGCCGTCCTCCGAGGCGGCGCGGCGCATCCGTCGCAGCCTGGTGAGGAACTGCATCGTCTCGTTCTCATCCAATGCGCCGGGCGGAGGGTTCTTGCCGCGCGGGTCCAGTGTCGCCAGATCGGCCTCGCGCCAGACGAGCGCGGTCGTGACGATGAAACGGCCCGGCGACGGCTTGAGCGGCTGCGGACGCCGCAGAAGCAGCAGACGGCCTTCGACCAGCTCCGGCATGAAGGGCGAGGGCAGCCACAACACGGTTTCGTTCCACGCCATTTCCCAGATGCGGCGGCCGAGCGGCGCGGGATCGCGGGTGAACATAGTGTAGGCCGCGGCCGGAACGCCGGAGACGCCGACGATCGCCAGTTGCCCCTTGTGGACGCCGGCCTTGAATTCTATGGGCCCGGCTCCGCCGGAGGGAATGGCGTCCTCGAACGATCGCTCCGCAGCGAAGCGCTCCACCACCAATTGCGGCGCGCCGCGTCCCACGACGTCGCATGCGGCGATGTCGTCGACTATGGTCCGATGGGCGTGGTCGAGGCGATCGGGGTCGACGCCGGGAAGGCCGTCGACGACGGCCTGGACGAAGGGCAGAAGCGGTCCTTCGAGCTCCGCGAGGCTCAATAGATTTTCCTCGGGAGCGGGCGCGCGGTGTCGAAGCCGCCAGCCGCGGATGGCGCGGTTCATCTGACCGACGAGCTTCTGGGCGACCGAGGCGGGAGGGCCCCGGTCGCCGCGCAGCAACCTGGCAAAAGCCACCGCGCCATTGTCCTCGTCATCGAAAATGGCCTTGCCGATATCCGCGTTGCGGTCGGCGGCCTCGGTCAAATCGCGCAGGACGCCCCATTTCAGATAGAGATTCGGGATGATGTCCATGCGCGGGCTCCGGAAAGCTATTCCCGAAGCTAAGCTCCGCGTCGCGCCTTTTTCAACCATTGCCGTCTTTATTTCCGCCTCGGCGCCTATCGGAGATCGCGCCTATCCCGGCCGTCCCGAGCAGCGGAACGAGAACGAGCGCGTTGAAGAGAAGCAGGAAAATTCCCACGCCGATCAGCATGACAATCATGTTCCAGAGCGCCGCAAGAAACGAAAAGCCGAACTGAAGCACGAGGATGAGCCCCAGATTGGCGTGCGTGCGTCCCGAAACCGAGCCTTGGACGCCTCTTTCGGGCCAGAGTCGCATGTCGAAAAAGTCGATCCGCGGGATCGTCTCGAAGGGAATGAGCCAATGCCGGCCCTCCTCCTGGAGCGCCAGATCGACGCCGACGCCGCCCAGGAGGCCGATCGCCGCGCCGACCAGAAGGGCGAGCCATCCGAGCGCGCGCGACATGTCGCTCAGGGCGGCGAAGGCCGGCGAGAGGCGCATAAGAACGATCCCCAATGGCGCCAGAACCAACCAGAAGACGACCGACAGCGTTTGCGGGACATGGTCGACCATCATGGGAAATTGCGAGAGCAGCGCGAAGGCGGCCAGCGCGTCGATCACCGCGATGGGCGCCTCCTCGGCAGGCCGCAGCAATTGAAACAGGACGCCGGCCGTCGCGGCCAGAGATCCGACAACGAAGAGCGCGCGCGCCCATTCGATGCTCGCTGGCAAAAATAATTGGGCGGCGAAAACGACGAAAGTGGCGATCGTCGCGATGAAGGCTCTGGCCATTTGCAATCCTCCTTCTCGAAAGCAGGCGCAGCTCGAACGTGGGGCCGTCGCCCGGGAATAGCGGAACACTAGACATATCCGCTGGCGATCGGGACCGCCGACGATTGCCGCTTCTTGCCGCGCCGCGCACCCGCCCGGCGCGCAAGCATCGTCAAGAGGCGGCAATGACGCCGCCTCGTCCACGAACCATGATGATCCGGCGCCGACGAGCGGCGCTTCAAATCATGGGGAGCAGACCAATGCCGTCATCGACCGACACGCGCGGCGCAGCCACACGGGCTCTGACGATATTCAGTCTCGCCGCGACATTGCTGTCGACGCCGCTTTCCGAGGCCCGCGCCGAACGAGGCCTCGGTATCGCGGAGGCGGCCGGAGTGATGGGGCCAAAGCCGTCGGACCGCTCCGCCGCGCCGGCGAGCCGTCCGGACAGTGCGAGCGTCTCGGGCGAGTCCGCGGTTCGGATCGTCCCGCTGGCGGGGCGGGGCGGCGAAAAGTGGGGAGAACTCGTCGGCTGGGGCAAGAACCTCCGGGAGACCAACGAGGACGCCATGATGGACGGCAAGCCGGTCGTCGTGTTCTTCGAGCCCGACATTCTCGATTGCCCGAAATGCGGAATATTCAAAATGAATGTCCTCTATTGCTCGCGGTTCAACGCTTTCGCCGGCCGTGCGCATTTCGTGCATGCGGTCCTATCGGAAAATGTCTACAATCGCGTTCTGGCGGAAACGTTCGGCGTGACGCAGTGGCCGGGCATGGTCGTGTATACGATCGATATGGCTGGGCACGTCGGCACGCTGGCGCAGATGAACGGCCTCACGCAGGAGAACCTCGTCATCGCCGCGTTGTCGCGCGCGCTCGGCCCGGCGATAGAATACAATGCAGCCAGAGCGCACCAGACCTATGGAGCCTGCTTGCCGGAGGCGGTGATCCCGGCTGTCCTTCGGGCGCTCGAGGAGCAGTTCGCCAAATATCGCGTGGCCATTCCCGAGCTCAACGCAATGGAGAAGAAATTCGACGAATTCGAAAGGGCGATGCGGTAACGCTGGCGCGACGGTCGCTGTCGAGAAGGCCTGGGTCCAGATCACCCGCAATGAACGGCGACAACGATCCCCTTCTTATCGACGGCCAAATCGAGACGATCGGTGCGGAACTCCATCGTATATGCCATCCCGCGATCCATCCTTCGAACTATCTTCGCGCCGGCTCTGCGTCTTGCTTCGTCGGCGAGATCGCCTCCAAACGGCTTTCCCACGACGAAAAGAGCGTTTTTCGCGTTGCACCCCTCCGCAGCGCGGGAAAGGCCGGGGACGAAGCAGGCTGCGACGAGGACGAAAGCGCAGATGCGCCGAGCCAGCGAGCTCAGTTCGTGGCGACGGGAGCTCATGGCGTGTCCCTCCTTTGCGACTCGATGCGCATCCCACGCCGGAAGCTATATCGGGCGCGCGCTCAAAGATAGATGGGGTATCATGAACGTTACATGAAGCATGGCCCCATGCTTGGAATGCCGTGTTTGCGATCCGGGCCGTCATGCGGCCCATCCCTCTGCTCTGCACCGAGAAATTCGCACGGAAATGCGGCGTGCGCGCCGAACAGAGACACCATGCGGAACCGCGCATGCTCACGCTCGGCTCTCTCACGACGAGCTCCGGAAGAACGAGCAGCGCGCGGAGGTCCGTGGCGCATCGGGCCTTGGAGTTCTGTCGATCATGAATGCGACATCGAGTCGCTGATCTATGACGCGCACAACCGGTTCGCACGGGAAACTCTTGGACAAGATAACGCTTCCGAAAAGAGGTCGACACCCCGATTTCAATCCGACCGATGCGGGGGACGTGACCAAATTGCTGGCCGCGGGGCTCGACAGCCGATTCGAGGAGCTATCTTCATTGTGATGATGACGCCACGCTCAAAGAGCGATTCCGACCTCTGCATCCACCGAGCGCGCCATTCGTCGAGTAATGTTGTGCATTACTCGACGAATGGCTTTTACACCGCCTGGCAGACCGAGAGCCGCCGATCTCGAGAACTTCGGCCGGCCGGCCGACGCCGGTTCGAACGTCTATGTTCGGCTGATACAGTGCCGTGAACGTCCGCAAAATCCAGGGAAAGCGGTCCCTCGGGTCATGCAGATCGAACGGCCGGTTATGGCGCCAGTTCCCCCTTCCCTACGGCGAAGGAGGAACTGAGACCCAAGGCGGACGTGTCTTTCCCGAATAGACGACGTCTGCTGACGCCGAAAGCAGACAATTCAGACGACCGCAGTTCGAAACTCGTCCACCGGGCAACGCGGGACCCGGATGAGAACTTCGTCCGCTATAACCCTAGGCCTCTCTTTCTGCCTGTCACGAGCTATTCGACCTTTCCCCACTCCGCGAGGAAATCGAGCAGCGCCCGGACGCGTGAGGGCAATGGTCCGCCCTGGCCGATATGGATGGCATGGAAGGCTTCGCGATCACCAGGGTTGAGGTGATCGAGCACGGGCACGAGACGGCCGGCGGCGATGTCGTCGCGCACCGTGAAGGCGGCGAGACGGGCAAGTCCGCTGCCGCCGAGGGTCAGACGCCGCAACGCTTCGCCGTCGCTCGCCTGCACACGCCCGACAATCGGAACGACGACCGTTTCATCGCCCTTCTTTAAGGGCCAACCGTCGACGGTGCGGACGTAGCCGAAGCCGAGGCGACTATGGTCAGCGAGATCCTCTATCGTCTTCGGCTCGCCGACACGGGCGAGATAGGACGGCGCAGCGACGATCACCATCGCGGTGTCACCGAGCTTGCGTGCGACGAGGCTCGAACTCTTCAACGGACCCGCACGCACCGCCACATCCGCGCGCACTGCCAGGAGATCGACGATCTGATCGGTTTGCACGAGATCGAGCGTGACGCCCGGGCAGCGCTCCAGGAACTGCGGCAGGATCGGCGCGAGGATATGAGTGGCGTAGGACGCGCTGGTGTTGAGCCGGATGCGGCCGACCGGCTGCTCGCCTGCGCCGGCGTTGCGTTCGGCGTCCTCGATATCCGCTAGAATGCGGGTCGCCCTTTCATAGAAGGCGCAGCCCTCCGGCGTGAGCTGGAAGGCGCGCGTGGAACGGTTGACGAGGCGCGTGCCGAGCCGCGTCTCCAATCGGGTGACGAGCTTGCTTACGGCCGAGGGGGTCATGCGGCAGATTCGGGCGGCGGCGGAAAAGCCACCGTGTTCGACCACGCGGGTGAAGACTTCCATCTCGCCGGAACGATTGATCTCAGGTCGCGCCATTGTCTTTCAATTCACAAATGATATTCCAATCCGCATTCTATATGACCTGAAGCCGAACATCTATCTGTTGTCCCGACACACATCATCGCGGGACAAATCATGCCATTGGCACTTTATGCCCTGACGGCCGGAGCTTTCGGCATCGGCGTCACTGAATTCGTCATTATGGGGCTTCTGCTGGAGGTCAGCGCCGATTTCGGCGTGACGATCGCCGCAGCGGGCCTGCTCATCTCCGGCTATGCGCTCGGCGTCGTCATCGGCGCGCCGATCCTAACGGTCATCACGGCGCGCTGGCCGCGCAAGACCGTGCTCATCGTGCTGATGGCGATCTTCGTCGCCGGCAACACTGCCTGTGCGATCGCGCCGAGTTACGGCGTCCTCATGGCGGCGCGCGTGCTGACCGCCTTCGCGCACGGCACCTTCTTCGGCGTCGGCTCGGTGGTCGCGACCGGTCTCGTGGCTGCGGATCGCAAGGCCTCCGCCATCGCGGTCATGTTCACCGGCCTGACGGTCGCCACGATCCTCGGCGTGCCGCTCGGCACGCTCGTCGGTCAGCATCTGGGCTGGCGCGCCACCTTCTGGGCGGTGGCGGCGGTCGGACTGATCGCGCTCGCCATCATCGCCGCCCTCGTACCCGAGGACGGCCGCCCCGTCGAGGCGAACGACTGGCGGGCGGATCTCGTCTCCATTCTACGGTTGCCCGTCCTTCTCGGCCTTGGGTTCTCGGCTACGCGGGCGTCTTTGCTGTCTTTACCTATATCGCACCGATGCTGACGCGGATCAGCGGCTTCCCGGAAGCCGCTGTGTCGCCGATCCTCCTCGTCTTCGGCGGCGGGCTCGTCGCCGGCAACCTCCTCGGCGGCAGGCTGGCGGACCGCCGGCTCGTTCCGACCGTCTTCGCGACGCTTGTCGCGCTCGCCGTCGTGCTGGGCATGATGGCGCCCGGCCTGCGGTCGCCCATCGCCGCCGTCGTCCTCGTCGGCTTGCTCGGCGCGACCGCTTTCGCAACCGTCGCGCCGCTCCAGATGTGGGTGCTGTCGAAGACGGAAGGCGCCGGCCAGAGTCTCGCCTCCTCGTTCAACATCGCTGCCTTCAACCTCGGCAACGCCATCGGCGCCTGGGCCGGCGGCTTCGTCATCGATCAGGGCGCCGGTCTCGCCGTCGTGCCGTTGTGGGCGGCGCTGTTTCCGCTCGCGGCGATCCTCGTCGCGGGGATCGCGATCAGCGAGGAGCGCGCGGCCAAGCGCCTCACCTGCTGAAAGCCGCTTTTCCAAATCCAAGAAAGGAGATGCCATATGGAAACTCGTTTTCTCGGCCGCTCGGGGCTCGAGGTCCCGGTCCTCAGCTTCGGCGCCGGCACGTTCGGCGGCAGCGGTCCGCTTTTCAGCAATTGGGGCACGAGCGATGCCATCGAGGCGCGTCGCCTCGTCGACATTTGCCTCGAGGCGGGCGTCAACCTGTTCGACACAGCCGACGTCTATTCCAATGGCGCTTCCGAGGAAGTGCTCGGCGCCGCGATCAAGGGCCGACGCGACGCCGTGCTGATCTCCTCCAAAATCGGCCTGCCGATGGGCGACGGGCCGAATGACGCCGGCACGTCGCGGCTTCGCCTGATCCGCTCGGTCGAGTGCGCCTTGAAGCGGCTGGGCACGGACTATCTCGATCTCTTGCAGCTCCATGCCTTCGACGCCGCAACGCCGGTCGAAGAAGTGCTGGCGACGCTCGATGCGCTCGTTCGCTCCGGCAAGGTTCGCTATGTCGGCGTGTCGAATTTCGCGGGTTGGCAGATCATGAAGTCGCTTGCCGTCGCCGACGCCCATGGTTGGCCGCGCTATGTCGCCAATCAGGTCTATTATTCGCTCGTCGGCCGCGACTACGAATGGGACCTGATGCCGCTGGGGGCCGACCAGGGCCTCGGAGCCCTGGTCTGGAGCCCGCTCGGTTGGGGGCGGCTGACCGGCAAGATCCGGCGTGGCGCGCCGCTGCCGGCTGAAAGCCGACTGCATGAAACGGCCCAGTTCGGCCCACCGGTCGACGAGGAACGCCTCTATCGCGTCATCGATGTGCTCGAAGAGCTGGCCAACGAGACCGGCTGGGCCGTGCCGCAGATCGCGCTCAATTGGCTGATCCAGCGTCCGACGGTTTCGTCGATCATTATCGGCGCGCGCAACGAAGTGCAGCTCCGGCAGAATTTGGGGGCCGTCGGCTGGACGCTGGCCCCCGACCAGATCGCGCGGCTCGACGCGGCGAGCGCCGTCATGCCGCCTTACCCGCATTTTCCCTATCGGATCCAGGAGGGCTTCGCCCGACGTAATCCTCCAATTACGGGATAGAGAATGCTCATCCCGGCAACTCAATGGCGCTGTTCGGGCGGAGCGCTTTCAAGAATGCCTCGTCATGGCTGACCACCAGAACCGCTCCGTCATAAGCCGCCAGCGCGGCTTCCAGCGCCGCGATGCCGTCCAGATCAAGGTGATTGGTCGGTTCGTCCAGGATTAGCAGCATGGGTGGTGGCATGGCCCCGAGGGCGCAGGCGAGACCCGCGCGCAGGCGCTCGCCTCCGCTCAGTTCGCCCGTGCGGCGCAAAGCGTCGCCTGCGCGGAAACCAAACCGGGCCAGCGCCACATGGGCGGTATGAGCATCCGCCGGAGGATTCAGATGCAGGAAATTCTCGCGCAGGGTCTGCGTCGGATCGAGTAACCCTACATGCTGATCCAGCAGCGCGAACGGAACCATCAGGTCCACCAGCCCACGCTGCGGCGCGATCCGGCCCGTGATCATGTCGAGAAGCGTGGTCTTTCCGCTGCCGTTCGGCCCGATAATAACGATACGCTCGGGGCCGGTGATAGTCAGCGACAGATCGCGAATAACAGGGTGGCTGGGATCATATCCGCCGCTCACACCGTCCAATCGCAGCACCGCCTTGCCGGGCGGAAGGTCGGTCGAGGGAATGTCCATATGCAGGGGTTGCAGGACCTCGATCTTCTCACGAGCAGCGAACAGGGCCTCGTCTGCCGCCTCGCGCCGGGCATCGCGCAAGCGCGCGCCGGCTCCACCCGAAGCCTCGGCCCGGCCCTTGGCGGCATCCATCAGGATTTTCGGCTGATCGCCCTTCGCCCTCGCCCTGTGCCCGGCGCCGTCCTTGCGGGCCTTGCGCTCCGCGGCCTGTTGCGCGCGGCGTCCACTCCTGACGGCACGCCGCTTTTCACTGACGTCAACCTGACCTTCGGCACTGAATGCACCGGAATCGTCGGACGCAACGGGACCGGCATACACAACGGACGCAGGACCGGCTCGCCGGTCAAAGCTTCCAATGCCGATGCCGCGTCGACAAGGCCGCGATCGAAGAACACCCAGCCCTTTTGCTCTACCGCCGCCACGTGGTCCGCCAACGCTATGTCGATCGCGCGACGCAGAAACATCGCGAGATCGCCCCACGGCAATGCATTGCCACCGCTGGCCGTTTCCTCGGCGATGATGCGGCGACCGGGTTCTTCCACGACAACATGGCCGCGAGCCTTCAACTCGGCCAGGAGGGTCGACTTCCCTGCGCCCGAACAGCCGGAAATCATGACAAGTCGATTCTTCAAGAGGTATCATCCTTTCACCGGAATGGGCACATAAGTATGGAAACCGCACTAGCGCACAAAAGTCCGCGACATCCAGAAAACGGACCTTCCGGTCGTTCGCGACGAATGGCCGCTCCTGGCGCCCCTTGGCCGCTCGGGACCGCGAACGAGGAACTCTGGCGCATCCTCGCCATAGGCGACCGGGAACTTGGGGCATTCAGGTCCCTCCGATCCGTTCGCAGGGATCGCGAACGAAAAACCACAGTGACAAAATGCCCAGCGTGGGCGGCGCTGGTCTCCCTCGTACCTGCGGGGTAGATATTCTCTAGCCGCATTGTGATTCGGTTTCCCGATGCGGACGACGCGGCGTGTTTTCGAGGGAACGGCGAACAGCCGGATGGGGTTTTGGACGCAGCTGTTTCCAGGAGCACGGTTACGCGTGATGACCTCGCGCACGCCATTTACGCACGCATACCCGGCCTCTCTCGCACGGACGCAAAAGCTCTACTCGATTGCGCGCTCGAGGAAATGCTGTCGGCCCTGGCCCGCGGAGAAGACCTAAGTCTCCGCCGTTTCGGCACTTTCCGAATCCGCTCCAAGAACGCTCGCCCTGCCCGCGCGGCGCTGAATCTTTTGACGCCGATCGTTTTCATTCGCGCAGAGTCCGCCGACGCTTCGCTTTCGTCAGCGGAGGCGCAATCATGTCCAAGGAATTGAAAGAAGGGCTCGCCCGGGTCGAGCAGGAAAGCCACCAGATCGTCGAAGCCGTCGGCCTGCAAAACGAGCAGATCCGGATCTCCATCGCTCGCCTCGACGAGATCATCGCGCTGCTCACGCCGAAGGACGACGCCGGCGAGCCGAGCTTGAGCGATTTGCTCGCCCATCTGATCGCGCAGAACCGCGAGCAGCTCATTCTGACGCGCAAGACCGTCGAGCTCCTCGTCGACATGCAGCAAAGCCTCCCGGACAAGAGCGTCGAGGCGCTGGAAAAGCGCTTTTCTTCCCTCGCGAAGGCCTGATCGATGATCACCTTCCGCAAGTTCGCCGCAGCGTCCGACGGCAAGCTCGTCCGCATGTATTTCACGGAAGCGAGGCTCGGCCCGCCGCCGCAAGAGCAGGCAACCGAGGCCCTCGGCCAGCAACAGCTGGAGCCGGGGTCGCGCCTCACCAGCTATTACACCGGCCGCGACGCCGGACCGGCCTGGCGCTCGGACATGCCGCTCTCCGTCGCCCGCGCGCTCGGCATTAACTCTCACCACGCGCCCAAGGACGAGGAGCTCGACCGGCTATTCGAGGGCAAGCGCGCCGACACCGGAGAGGCCTGGTCCAAGCACAAGCGAGAAATCAGCGGTTACGACTTCACCTTCTCACCCCACAAATCCGTGACGCTCGCCGCCGAATTCGCGCAGGATCCAGCGGAGGCCGCCGCCATCCGCAACGCCATCTATCGCGCCAATGACGCGGCGATGCGCTATATCGCTCGGGAGATCGGCTGGGCGCGGCGCGGGCGCGCGGGGGAGAACGGGGCCGATCCCGGCGCTGTCGGCTGGGTCAGCTTCCGACATTACATCGCCCGTCCGACCCTGCCGGTCCAGGACGGCCGCGAGGGCGCGACCTATCTCCTCGAAGCGCCGATCGCCGGCGATCCCCACGACCACATCCACAATGCTCTGTTCAATCTGGTCGTCACCGGCGAAGGCCATATCGGATCGCTCGACACGCAGCGGCTCCACGCCCGCGTCCATGAGTTCGGAGCCTTCGCCCAGGCCGTCCTCGCCGACGAGCTGCGCGCGCTCGGCATTCGCGTCGCCTATGACGAGAAGGAGCAGGCCGCCGTCATCCTCGCCATCCCGCAATTCGCCAATGAGGCCTTCAGCAAGAGCACGCATCAAGTCCTGCGCAACGCCAAGGCCTTCGCCGCTGGCCAAGGCCTCGATTGGGACGACATCTCCGCGGAGCGGAAAGCTGAAATCCTCCGCGACGCGGCGGCGGCCGCCCGCCTCGCAAAGCATGGCGAGAAGACCGACCACAAAATCTGGCGCGACCAGGCGGAGGCGATGGGCTGGGAGCACACCACCGTCATGGGGGACGCGAAGATCGCCGCGCTGCCGGTCGAGGAGCGGATCGAGCGGGCCTACGCCTTCGCGGCGAAACATCTCGCCGAGGAATTCCACACGGCCGCCGTCATCGACCATGATCGTCTTCGCATCCACGCGGCGCGCGGCTTGATCGGCGTGGGCGTCGCCGGCGGCGTCAAGGATATCGACCGCGTCGTCGAGATGATCGAGCGCAAGGGCGTCGAGCTTCACGGCGAGCATGTCGATCTGGTCGCCGCCTGGGCGAAGCGCGAGAATGCCGAGGACGAGCCGCGACAGGTGCTCCGCGTCACCAATTCCGCGCAGATCCGCGTCGAGGAGAGCCTCCGCGACCATGCCGCGCGCGCCGCGCTCGACACGTCCGGCGCGCTGGCGGCCGGCGACATCCGCCGCGCCATAGACGCTTCCGGCCTCGATTTCGACAGCGAACCGGAGCATGGCGCCGCGCAAAGAGCTGCGATCTATGCGCTCGGCCAGGGCGGCGCGCTGTCGCTCCTCACCGGCGTCGCCGGCGCGGGCAAATCCACGCTACTGCGGCCTCTCGTCGCCGCCTGGAAAGCGGACACGCGTTTCGACGCCTCGGGCCGCGAGCTCGTCGGCGTCTCGACTGCATGGCGGCAAGCCGATGCGCTTCAGGACGCTGGCATCGATCGGACCCGGGCGCTCGAGCCATTCCTCAAATCCGTCGAGGCCGGCGAGTTCGTGCCCACTCGCAACACGATCCTCGTCATCGACGAGATCAGCCAGATCGCGCCGCGGCCGATGCTGCGGCTGCTCGAGCTGCAGGCCGAGACCGGCATGACCATCAAGGCGCTGGGCGACCGCGAGCAGGCGCAGGCGATCGAAGCCGGCGACACGATCGAAATCCTGCGTCGCGCCCTGCCGAAATCGGCGCAACCCGAGCTCCTCACCGCCGTCCGTCAGGTCGATCGGCGCGACCGCCAGATCGCCGGCATGTTCCGCGACTCCGAGGCCGAATCCGCTCTTGCGATGAAGCGCGCCGAGGGAACGGCCATGCTGGTCGGCGGCGACTTCGACCAGGTCGCCGCAAAGATTGCAGATTTCTATGTCAGCCGACGCGACGTTCTCGACGCCGCCGGCTCGAAGCGCGGGATCACGATTTCCGCGCCGACCAATGAGGACGCGGCCGCGATCAGCATGGCGATCCGGACGCGGCTCAAAGCGCGCGGAGAGATCGGCGCCGACGAGACAGTTCACAAGGCGATCGCGCCGCGCGGCGCGAAGGAGCCGCACGCCTTCGACCTACCGATCGCCGCCGGCGACCATTTGCGCCTCTATCGCTACACCTGGGCGAAGATCGACGGCAAGGAAGGCCCTATCGGCTATAACGGTCATGTCGTGAAGGTGATGGGCAAGACCGCCGGCGGCCTCCTGCTCCAGAACGCCAAGGGGCAGACCGGCGAGGTCGAATGGCGCCGTCTCACCTATCCCGTCACCAAGCGGCTGATGCTCGGCTTCGGCCATGCGCTGACGATCGACGCGGCGCAAGGCGTCACTTCGGACGAGCATATCGATGCCCTGCCGCGCGGCAGCGCCGGCATCACGGCCTTCAAGGCCTATGTCGCGGAAAGCCGCGCCAGGGGAACGACCTGGACGATGATTTCCGAAGCGGCCGTCCATGAGGCCGAGAGGCGCAGCCGCGCGCTCGGTGACGCCAAGCCGATCGAGGCGGAAGACCTCTGGAAGCGGATCGTGGCCGATATGGCCTCCAAGCCCTATAAATCTCTCGCCCTCGACCTCGTCGAGGCCTGCCGGCGCACGCGAGAGCGGTCGATCGATTCCTTCATCGAGCAGGGTCGCACGTTTTACCGGCGGCCCGCCGACGCCATGGATCCTGGCCGAAAGGCGCGAGAGCGCGTGCGCTCGAAGATCGCCACGGAAGAAGTTGCGCCCCACATCCGCGATCTCTCCGCCGAGGTCGAGCGAAATGCAGCCCTATTGCGCGAGGCGAAAGAGAACATCGAATCCCGCCTCGACAAGCAGCGCCACGAGCCGCCCTCGCCGGCCCCTTCCATCGATCGGCCCTCGCCATCACCGTTTCGATGAAGCCGGAACCATTCGGTCGACGCAGACGCCATTACATATAGAGTGGCCAGTGCGCGGCGCCGACGCCGCGCTTTTGGCGCGATTTTCCCGTTCGGGAGGGCGAAGGAAAAGCGTCATGACAGTGAATCGGAGCGAGAGCGGAACCTACGAAAAAAGGGGCAGGACCTTCACGCCAGGGAGCGAGAACGCTGAACCTCATAGAAGCGGCAAAGTTCATATCTCTCACGGACGGGCGCATATACCATACGCTCGCCAGTCGGCTTCATTCCACAAGCCCTCATCACGGCGATCGACGCAGCGTTTTCCGGTTGCGCCGCGGACTCGATCACGTCGAGATCGAGCAAGCCGAAACCGGCCGCCAATGATGCCGGCGCAAGTTCCCGCATATAGACTTTGCCGTGATGCCTCTCACCTAACCAATAGCCCAGAGAACCGCGCCGACGATTCTCTTCGTCCCGGTAGATCATCACCCATCCGAGCACGTCGCCGCTGGGTTTGTCTGTCACGACGAACGGCAGCGCGTCGCCCCTCCGCGCCCACTCGCGGGCGGCCTCGATGCGCGCAATCGCCATTTCGTAAGTAAAAGGGCTGGGCCAATAAGCCAGCCATCGGCTAACTTCCGGCGTCATCATCACGGCGGTCGCGGCATCATCACGGCGGTCGCGGCGGCATCTTCGGTGGCGACACAGCGCAAGCGGAGGCGGCCCGTCTCCAACGGTTGAAATAGATTGTTCGGCATATCCCGATGATATTACAGGTCGGAGCCGCGGAACAGCGCTGATGATCGCAGAATATTCCTTCGTTCATCCTTTTGGAAAGGGAGGTCGGCTGCGCTCGAGGAAGTGCTGTCCGCCTGACGCGGGTAGAAGACCTGCATCTTCGCCGCTTCGGCACTTTCTGAAGCCGTTCCAAAGACGCTCGCCCTGGGCGCAATCCGAAAACCGGCATGCCCGCTCTCGGCGCGTTGGATCGTGGTGTTCCAATCGCCGATGTGAGGCGCAGCCACGTCTGTTGCGATCTTCGAGCGCACGCGTTCCCGCGCCTCGGTCGGGAAAGTGATAGGACAGAGAGGCGTATTCGAGCCGCCATCACCTTACCGGTTGGGAAGCCCAGCGCATGACGCCGTCATCGAATGGACTCCACAACGCCGTGCGAACGCCGGTGGCGCGCAGCGCTTCGTTCGTCCAAGCGTTGCAGGTCCGAAACGCGCTGTAATGGCCGCGCGCGGCGTAAAAGACGTCGTTCTGGCCATAGCCGTGGATGACCTCGCGCCGGTCTGCGAACGTCGCATCGATGAAGGCGGAGAGGCGGCGGTATTGCTCGGGAGTGAGCCGCAGCGGACGAACCATCTCACCTGGGCGGACGTCCTCGAGGAGGTCCACATGCACCAGCGTCGACCCCTGCCCCGTCACGGCCTTAAATCCTCGGAGGAGCGAAAACTCCGCCCATGTCGGCGTGTTGAGATAAAAGTCCCGATCGCCCCAGCCGAAAGCGAGCCAGCGTGGCGTCGTCGACCAACCGGGCGCATCGCCCGGGTGGATGCGATTGCTCCAATCGACGCCGGCGGCTTTCGCCGGCACGACAAAGCCGGTATGCACGCCATTGGTCTGTACGTAGATGGTTATGCCGCCATCCGGCTCGCGCCAGTCGTCGTTCACCGGCGTGCGGCTCGCGATCGCTGCGACGGCGAGATAGAGCGCAGCCGGAACGATCGGCGCGAGGAGGATGAAGGCGAAGGTCCGTGCAGCGCGGCGCATGGACCGTCTAAACCAGGGTTGCAATCGCGGTATCCTCGAGGATATGGCTCTCGTCTACGCGAATTCTGCCGGCTTCGAAAAGCATTCCGTCTCACGGGATCAATTGACGCGCCCGTGTCTCCAACCCCCGGCGACCGCCTCTTCTTCCGAGCAGAACCAGCGCTCTCCGGTGTTCGGGTCGATTTTGACGCGGGCGTAGAATGGCTCGCCGGGTTTATGGAATATACGTTCGCCACTGCGATTGATGTTTCCTTTGATCTCGCAGTTCGCCGGCGCCGTGGGTCTCGTCGAAGCCGGAACCGCGCCTCGCGAGGCGAAAGCGGGACCAGGAGCAAGGATCGGCTTTGCGGTCGACCAGATTTGCTCGAAACGGGCCTCGAACGTTTGGGCGGCCGCTCGATCGCGGATGACCACGACATCATTATCTTGCTGCTTCATCCCCGACGCGGTGAAATTCGCGGAGCCCGTCCGCAACAGCATGTCGTCGACGGAATAGGATTTCAGATGCATGAAAGGACCGGGCGGGCTCGTGCGTAGCCTCTGCGACAGCTCTCGCAGCCGATCGAAATCGCTCGCCTGACTGGGATCCAGGACGATCCTGACCACGACGCCGCGTCGATGCGCATCGATCAACGCGTCGATGACGGGCCAGTCCGTCAGCACATAGGCGGCGAGGTCGATCTTGACGCGCGCGGCGCGCAGAAGCGCTACATCGAGGCGTTCCAGATTCTCGGTGGGCGCATAATGGATTTCAGGGGGCTCGGCCGCCGAGACGAATAACGGCAGCGAGAAAGCAAATGCGCCGGCGAGAAGCGACAGCCGAAAGGACATCCGATACTGCTCCCGTCAATCCGAAGGTCTCATGCAACGATTTTCATTCTCACCCGATCGTTCGAAGACCGGAGCGAGCTGTTTTAACGACGCCGGCCTCACGCAGCAATGTCTGAAGCGCTGCAACGGTGTAGGCGCGTCGCGCTCTCGCGCGCAGCAGTGGAATTCCGATCTCGCCGAACACGGCGTCGACGAATATGTCGCGCTCCCGGCGATGCGGCAGCGCATGCGTCCTGTCGTCCAGCTCGATGGCCGCGATGGGCTCCAGGCTGGCGGAATCGCAAATTACGAAATCGATGCTCTTGCCGAACACCTTGTTCATCGCGGCGCGTCGCTTCGCGCTGGTTGCGCTCAGATCGACGTCGACGAGCTCCGCGAGCCGCACCTGTGCGAAAACGCGATAGCCTCCTCCGACCGCCTCGTCCAAAACGCAGAGGAAGCGCTTTTCATTGGGCGTCAGAAACCGCCCGCGCCGATAGGCGGGCCGACGCGAGCCGATGAACGCGACGACCGCGAGAATGAGCAAGACAACCAGCGCTGTCGCTAGGACATGCTCGATATCGATAAGCCGCATCGGCGACATTATGGGGAAGCCTCCACGCGCCGCCGGGGCGTCGCCTGTTGCGCAACCGCCGCGTTCGGTGTGATCATCGACGTGATCGCCGCCAAATCGGCTCGCAGCTTCTCCCGATTTTCCCGGCTGGGCAACGTCCCTTCTGTCTCCTTCACCGCCGCCTCGATCTTGCCGACCAGCGTCGCGGCGCGTTCCCGGGCCGCAGTCTCGTCCTCGCCGATCGCCGCCTCGATCTCGACGATCTTCTCGAAGAGCGCTTTGTCGAAAGGCTCATTGGGCCGAACGCCGCCTGGGGCCTCGCCGCCCGTTCCGTGCAGCGCCGATTTGAGCATGACCAGGAGGCGAGCCGCCGCGCCCTGCCTCTCCTCGCCTGGCACGAACGGAACTTCGCCCGCGGCGCGGATCGCCGCGTCCACGCAGGCCTCCCGATCGCCTCCATTCGCTTTCGCGTCGCGAAAGGCTTCGTATATCGCCCTCAGCGTCGGCTCCATGGGCTCGCGGCCGCCGGCGGCGACCATCCCATTCTCGATATTGGCCGCAATTTCGTGGACCGCGTCGAGCTTCGCCTCCAGCTCGGCGCGGGCGGGCGGCGCGAGAGACAGTCGCCTGACGAGCGGCTTCGGCCCGGAATTGTCGACCTTCGCATGAAAGACCTTGGCGTAGATGCGACGGCCGCCGAACAACATGATCGCCTCGCCTTCAATGAGGCTCTGCAGGTCTCGCCAGTTCACCCGCGACACCTGGCGCACATCGGCCTGGCGCGTGTCGTGATAGACGCCGATGTCGCCGCCGCGAAAGCTCGTCGCCTGCGCTACATCCGTCTTGCCCGAGGTCTCCTCGATCCATTCGCGCGTGCGGTTTGCGTCCTGCTGGCGCATGGCCGCGGTCAGATTGGCGTTGCCGAGCAGCGTGTAGGTCTTCTCGCCGAGCCGCGCGAATATACCGGAAACCTCCTGAAAGCCGAGCCAGAAGGCGATATTCAGGCTGCGGCCCTGCGCCATCATCCGGTCGAGATCGCTCGTCGCATAATAGGCGAGCTCGTCCAGCACGATATGATAGGGCGCCTCCATGCCGAGCATTTCTTTCGGCATGCCGAGCATTTGCGCCATCATGCCGCGGAGCGACGTCACCACGATCTTGCCGAGCCCAGCTAACGTGTCGGAGGAGTTCTCCAGCGCCGGCAGCGAGACCACGAGAATGCGGCGGTTCAAGACCACGTCGCGCATGTCGATGTCGCCCTGCTCGACCTTGAATATATGTCCGAGCGAAACGCCGAGCTGCGTGAACATCTCGGTGAAATAAAACCGCGCGTAGCCGTGCTGCTTGGACGGATCGTCCGACTTCTGCTTGTTGTAGTCGAGGTCCGTGTCATAGCCGGGAAGCTCGCCTAGATAGGCGAGCAGCGGATAGACGACATCCTGCGGCAGATCGAGCGGAATGTCCCTTATCTTCCCGGTGGCAGGATCGCGCAATTCATAGTGGCCTTTGACGCCGAGCTTCCAGATCACACGGAGCTCGAGCGCGTCGCGGATCTTCTCGATGTCGATCGGAATGCCGGCGTGATCTCTGATCCAGGTCAGAACCGGGATCACCGCTCCGATCAAGGCGACGGCGCGGCTGCGGAACACGCCGTTCGAGTCATTGGCGGCCTGCTCGCCGAGCTGGCTGACCACCATTTCGCGAATGGCGTCGGCGTTCCCTGTGGCGAAGGGATTGAAGCTGTTGCTCTCTTTGCTTCCGCTGGCGACCAGGAGATTGAGATGCAGCACATCGTCCTCGCGGCCGAACCGGCGCGCGAGAGCCATCACCTCGCCGAACAATGTGTGATCGGCCTTGCCGTCGACGAGCACGAAGCCGCTCGCATGGGTCAGCGCATTGGAGACGAAGCCCAAAATCGCAGTCGTCTTGCCGGCGCCCGTCGTCCCCGGAATGGTCGCATGTTGGCGGCCATCCTCGGCGGCGATCCATAATTCCCGGCCCGCGACGTCGCGGCCGAGATAGATGATCCCGGCCGCCATGCGCGGCGCGCGGTTCCTGGGATCGGGATAGTTCCAATCGGCGACGCCGGCGCTCTTGGGAAGCCGCATCGGCAGCTCGACGCGCCTCGTCAGGACGAGGGCCGCGTATCCGATCGCAGCGGGGACGATCAGGTCGACCGAAGCCGGCTCGAGCAGCATGAGCCCCGCGCCGACGCTGAGCATGGCGCCAGAAAACTCGCTCATCAGCGAGCCCCAGACGCGCGTCGACATCGGCCGCAGATCGCGCAGCGCTTGCGCGCCGGACCGCTCGAACCGCTCCTGCGGCCCGGAAATCTCGCGCGGGATCATGCCGCCCTCCGTGTCGCCGACCTTGGCGTCATTGCTGCAGGCCGAAGGCGGCCGGACCGGATCGGCCCGCGTCCGCCGGCGTCCCCGGAGCGGGCGTGATCTGCGGGGGCCGCTGCAGGTCGCGAGCGAGAGCGTCCGGCAATGGCGCGGCCGACGACGCCCCGGCGTCCGGCGACGCGGCCACTCGGCTCGCGCCGAGCGGCTTTTGCTCGGAGGAGACGCTCCCTGCCCGGAAGCCCAAAAAGGCGACCGCCGACACGCCGAATGCGACGACGAGCGTCGTGAGCAGAGAACGTCTCGTTCCGCCCGTCGGGGCGGCGATCGGCGCTCGCCGGTCCCCCGAGGTCGCGACGCCTACCGGCCCGTCCAGATGCACATGCACGTCGATGTGAATGTGCGGCGTTTCGAAAACGATTCTTTTCTCGTCAGTGGAAATCGCCTCGTCCATCATGACCTCCCTCGGTTCTTCCTGAAACGCATGGTCGAGGCGCTCTGCGCGAATGAGAAGGCGCCTCAGACCTTACGGATGGCCGCGAGCGCATTATCGATCGAGGCGACGCGCAACGGCGCGCCAGCGATCCGCTCCGCGGCCCAATGGTCACGCGCGCCGATCGCTTCGACGAGCGGCGTCGGGTGAAGGAGGGGGTCGAACATATCGGCCGGAAAGCCCAGGGAATGCAGCGCGTACCAGAGTCGCCGATCGACGAGCTTCAAGAATCCGAAGTCCGCAGGCGGGAGAACGCCGCCTTCCCTGCGCGCGGCGAGGAGGGCGCTCATCGTCGCCGTGGTGGTGAAGCCATGCGCCGATATCGTTTCCGCCAAAGGAAAGCGCAAATCTCGGTCGTCCAGCCAATGATCGGCTCGCTCGACCAGGGCGACCGGGAATGCGAGGGCGCGATCGGGGCCGGTCCGGCCTTCCTTGCCCGTCGCCCTCAGCGCCGAGGAGAGATCGCCCAGAAAGCGCCGCCCCTCATCGTGGCGCTGCTCCCGATGCAGGGCGAGTGCCGCCCATAGGCAGCGAACATGCGGCGGCGCCTCTGCCGGGTCGCGCATGGCCGAGCCGAGCTGGCGCGTCAGCTCCGCCCGCGCTCCTGCCGCATTGAAAGCGCCCTTGTCGTCCGTCGCCCAGCGCTCGATCCATTCGGCGCGGGTCAAAGCCCGATCGGCGGGACGCGGCTTGCCCGGGTCGATGTCGACGAGCCCCAAATGTCTGCGCACGTAGGCGGCGGGCGTCCGAAAGGATCGAAGCTGCTCGCGCATCAAGGCTTCGAGATCGAGCGGCCGGGAAAAGCGCTTCGCCCCGGCGCGGCTCGCGCACACCGCGGCGAGGGCCAGAACGACGCCGATCGAGGGCAGCAGAAAGAAGCGCCCGATCTCGCGGGCGAGCCGCAGCAGCTGCGGAAACTTCACCGTCGCGGGATTGGTCGCGAGAAGCTGCGCGTCGGCGACGTCATAGCGATCGGTGAAGAGGTGGATGAACTTCATCTGGCCGTGCAGGCCCTGCATGACGATCGCGCTGATCGCGGCGTGCTGCTCCTCCCAGAGATACCAGCCGCCGAAGCCGGCTCCGACGACGAAGACGGCGACGCTCATCAAGAACGCGGCGCCGTCGCTCACATTGCCCTGTGACGCGTGCGACACGGACATCACCTCCCTCCTCGGGTGACGGCCGCGCCTCTCTCTGTCGAGCCCGTCTCTGCGGCGGCCTCGCGTTGCAGACGTCGGCCTTGCGCCAGGACCAGGCGGCGGTAGGTGGCCTTGTGTCGTTCATTGTGTGAATGATAGAGCCCGATCCCCTCCCAGAGATCGCCGTCCGCCTCGTCGAGCGCCTGTCGCAGGATCCAGGCGCCGCCTTCGACATTGGCGCAGAATTCGTCGCGCAGAGCGCGATAAGTCGCCTCTGGCGACGCGCGCCAATGTGCAGCCAGCTTCGGCACCCAAATCTGGTTCACCTGCATCGGCCCGATGTCGACAGTGTCGTTCGTGTTCTGGCTCACTTTCCCGAGCCGCCCATTCTCGACATTCAGAAGGATCAGCAGGATCTCGGCGGGAATCGAATGCGTCTTCGAGGCGGCGTCGATGCACTCCTTGACGTAGGCGCCTTTCGCCAGATCGTCCGCGGCGCGCGCCGGTCCGCTGCTCGCCATGGTCGAGAAAGCAAGAAGTAAGAAAAACCGTCTCATTGCCGCTGTTCCTTACCTCGCCGATCGGTCTCGAAGCGTTCGTTCGAGGCCGCCCAGACGTCACCGAGCTTCTCCACCACGATCCCGTTCGGCCCGCATGCCTGCGAGATCGCCTCCATCGTCGCCAACATCGCCATTGTGAATGATCCGGCGTCGATCACGGCGAGGCGATAGCCGAGGAGAGCCCCTTCGTCGGGCTGCGTCGTCAGTCCGAAGCCCTCGCCCTTGACCTCGCGCCACAAGGCTTCGCCCGTCAGCAGGAACAGGGGCAGCAATCCATCCGCCGCGGCTGCGCTGTCGAAAGGTACGGTCACGCCTTCGAACAGCACCGGCCGCCCGCCTTTCCGCAGAAGCTTCTCGAGCACAGCCTCCACATCCCCTATATCCAGGATCATGCCGACCTCCTGCGCTTCCAGGTCGGAACGGCGGTTCGGATCGGCCCGATCAGCATGCGCCGCAGCAGCCGCAACACCGACGAAACCGTGAGGCCGGCCCAGCTGACGACAATGAAAAAGGTCATGCCGCCGATCGCTATGTAGAAAGTGAGCCAGCTCCAATAGACGACGAAGACCAGCAGGGGCAGGCAGGCGCGCCCATCCAGAAACAAGATCCGCGTCGGTAGAGCGGTGTTCCGCCACATCAGCCTTCCTCCCTCAATTCGTGCGCCGCCGTCTCCTCGCTGATGCGGCCATCCCGCAAGGCATTATCGATCGCCTGCGCAAAAGACTGTCCCTGCTCTTCGATGGCGCGGCGCGTCAGGCCCGGCCATTGCGTCGGGTCCGTCTCGAGAAAGCGATTGCGCAGCTTTCGATCGAAGGCCAGGAACTCGCGCAGCGCCGTGCGTTTGCCGTCCAGGGACGGCGTCAGCCTCTGAGTGACGACGAGCCGCAGCGACTGCGCGACGGCGCTGATCAAATTCTCGCGCTCGGCCAAGGGGCAGAGGCTCGCGATGCGCTGCATCGTCAGCGCGACGTCATTGGCGTGGATCGTGGTCGTCAGCGTGTGCCCGGAGATCGCCGCCTGAATGGCGGCGCTCATCGTCGCAGTCTCGCGACACTCGCCGACAATGATGTCGGTCGGCTCGCGGCGCATGCAGCCCCGAATGAACTCTTCGAAGGTCGGCAGGTCGCGCGGGATCTCGCTCTGATTGATCGTCGAGCTCGGGCTCTTGACGCGATCGAGCAGAAATTCAACTGGGGCAGCGCCTTCCACGATGTCATAGTGGCCATTCGGGTCGAGGAGCTTGGCGATGGTCATGCCGGCGATCAGCGTGGACTTTCCCGAGCCCGTGCCGCCCGACACGATGACCATGCCGTTTCGGGGGCGGAACTCCTCCATGATCCCCGGCTCGACCAGCTGCTCTTCCAGCGACGGCGGCAATCCCGGAATCGGACGCAGCACGATATTGACGCCGAGCCGGCGGCTGCTGCGCGTCGAGGTGACATTGAGACGGTAGCGAAGCCGTTCGGTGCGGCTCACGGCGATCTCATAGGTCGTGTCGAGCGCGCCGCCGCCCTGCAGCCGCGCCATGCCGTCGGCGCCATAGAGATGATTGACGATAAGCGCGATCTCCGCCTCGTCGAGCGTCGTGTCGCCGATCTTGCGATTGCGGCCATAGATCCTCAGCCAAGGACAGTGCGCGGTCTGAAAGGAAATGCGCGAGGCTCCCGAGCGATAGGCCCAGGTGAGCAGAGAATCCAAGGCCGGCGCGCTCTTTCGTGGATCCGCCACCCAGGAAAGTCCCGCACTGTCCCAAGTTTTGTCGACCACAACGTCCTCCTGCGTCGTTCAAATGCTCACGGAAATCAGTCCGACGTCACTTCGGACACGGCCCGTGGCGCTTGGGCGCCCAGCGACGCGCGTCGGCCTGCAGCCCGGGCTGATCGGTGATGCGGACGATCCGATCGCCGGCGCGAAGCTCGTCGCGGCCGCCATTCACGATGCTGTTCTGGAAGGCGACCTTCGGGTGCTCGACCAATCCGGCGCGCAGCAGCACGCGGAACCGGGCCATGCCGACGATGTCGCGCTGCAGGCGACCTAGGTCGGAGAGAAAAATCTCCACCGCCTGCTTCTCTCCCTGCGCCCATCCTTCGGCCACCCATTTGCTCCAATAGGCGGCCTCTTGCTCGGTGCGCGGCAACACGGCGTCGTGCGGCCGCGTCGGGGCTTTCCAATTGCGGACGAGATAGCCGCGCCAATTCGGCGGGGCGGAGGCGAGCTGCGCTTCGCGCGTGATCTGATAGACGCAGTCCGTCTCGCGGGCGACCTGCGCATTGTCGCCAAGCGCGAAGGCGAGCTGTCCCTGGGTCACGACCGGCGGACGCAGCAGGGTCCGGCCGCCGCCGAGCGGCAGCACCACCGAGCTGAAATCATAACTCTTGTCGAGCGTCGCCTCATAGCGACGCAACATGTCATTGATCGCGAAAGACCGCGCCGCGAGGCCGCCCTGCGCTCCGAAGCTCAGCGCGGCCGAATAAAGCGTGTCCTCTCGCCCCGGCTCCAGCCCGAGCCCGAGATCGCCGCGCCCGGCGCGCACCGCCTGCAGCGCCTCGAGCGACGGCGGCCGTTCGCCTCCGACGACCGCCGGCTCCTGCGCCGCTCCGGTGATCGGCTTGTTCAACGGATTGCCGAGAACATGCGCCGCCGCGTCGATCTCCGCGGGCGAAGGAGCCGGAGGGACAGGATAGACCTTGATCGCGCCGTCGGCGAAAGCCGCGGAGGCGAGAAGGGTCGTGGCCAGGATTGTCGAGACGAGCTTATGGAAGGGCTTAGACATGATAGATCACCTGTATGCGATGATGTTGCGCGTCGACCTGCACGGTCGCGCGGTCGCCGGCGGCGCGGCCGATGGCCTGGAAAATCTCGTAGACGCGGCGAGGCCCGGATTTGACGCCGATCGACACCGTTTGGACATTGAAGGCGGAGTCGACGACGACCTCGTATCCGACCTCGCCGGCGAGCTTTTCCACCGCCCCCTCGATTGGTCCTTCCCATTCGAAGGCGACGATTTTCTGCAGCTCGGCGGGCACGACGGCCGGACCCTGACGCGGAGCTGGGTGCATGCGACCGAGCTCGCCCATCTCGCTATCGACGTGGTCGACGCTTCGTCGGAGCGCTATCTCCGCATTCGGCATCCCAGAGACATCGACCGTGGTCGGAACATCATGCGCGCAGCCGCCAAGAGAGCATGTTGCCAATAGAACGACGAGACCGCGACATAGATAGTTGGCGCTCATGTGATCAGCTCCATATTTTTTGCGCGATCACGCTATTCGGCGTCGGCGCGAATGACGATGAAGTCTCGACCGCTTGAACCGGCCTATGATGAGACGCCGCAGTTCGGCCTCGTCGGCGATCGCGATCGATTCGGCGTTATCGAGATCGAGAGCGCCGCGATGTTCGATTCGAGCGACGTCGCGCGTCCCCGAGCCGAACATGACGACGCCATTGGGACGAAGCGGGGTGCGCAGGCTGGGCATGGCGACCCTCCTCGACCATCAAATCGATCCACATAGATTTTCCGCGTGCGTTGCGCGAATTTCAAATGATCTCACGTTCGAGTCATGCCCCAGCTCGAATCCCCGCTTCCGACGTCGGAACGGACTCTTCACGCCCTCAATAGCTCAGTCAGCATCGACTTTTCGGCGCCAACTGATAGGCCTCCGGAAGGTAACGAGAAGACGAAAAAAGGAATGCGGATGGTTGGGGATACCTTCCCCGATTCGACGAACGAGCGGCTTCGGCTGGGATCAAGGCTTGCTTACCGCCTCGACCATCTCCAGGATATTGACTGCAATTTCGTGGGCGAAGGCTTCGCTCGTCACGAGAGAAACATGGTCAGAACCGTCGACTATTCGAAATGAACAGGTCGATGATATTCGGAGCCACGCTTTCTGTTGTTTGTGATGCCAATCGACGAAGGCCGCCTCTGTTGCTTTATCCAAGCCAGGAAAGCGGGCGGCTGACACGATAGCGACAGGAAGAGACGGATGCGGTTGGAGCGCTCGAATTTGCTTGAGAGTCTCCGACAGGGCGGCGTACTCTGCGATTGTCATTCTAATGTGCTCAGGGGTCGACAGAAACGCATTCGCGATCACCTCAGCATCTGCCGGAAGTCCCTTCGCAAGATCGAAAATTCCGAGCGCGACCAACAGGCGCATTCCGCCGACATAGGCGAGATATGGAAATACCCTCAAGCTCCAAGGTGTCCAGTCTTCGACCTTCGGCAGTCCGACTTCCGCGTAGGTATCCAGAACGGCAGGACTGGTGGCGTCGATCAGAAATAACCCTGCGACTTCGTCGGTGTAGTTTGCAGTGAACATTCGTGCATAGGCGCCACCTATGGAATGACCCACGAGAATGTATGGAGAAGGAATATTTGCAGCTCTGAGCAAATCGTGAAGCTTTCGGCTCGTGTTCAAGGCGTCCATAGGCTGCTCGGATGGGGTGCTCCAACCGTAACCCGCACGATCGTACGAACAGACACGAGTCCGTTTTGATATTTCGGGCTGTATCCAAGCCCAAGCTTGCGTGGTCGTACCTGCGCCACCTTCGAGAATGACGGCGATGGAGCCTTCGCCGCTGCAGTGGATATGAAAGGTTTGCTTGCCGACAGAAATGAGCTGCCCTGGAGCGTTCATTTTGTTGAAATCGGCCTTTGTCGCGCGGTGCTGATATACGCTTCCTACAAGTGCTAACGTTGCAAGCACTCCGATTGTGCCGGCGGCTCCACGCAGAACCCAGCGTTTAATTGCTCTAGACAAATTCGGATTCCTCATTCTACGAAACTAGAAGGCAAAACGCTGAAGCTCGAACACCGCTCGGTTCTTGCTCGCTCAAGGACCAACCAACTAAGCCATGGGGAGTGGCAAATTTTTGTCAATCTCTGTTGCATCGCCCTTTGACGCGTAGCGCTCGACGCGGCGGAGAGCTATTGAGCCGCCGCTGCGATGAACGTCGAGCCGCTATCTTCATATCGAAGCTTTGCGCCGATTCCGCGCGCATCGGCCAGCTCGTCCGCCAATTCGTCGATGACGCCGGTCTCTGCGCGCGCGTCGAGCTCGCCCCGCCGCATACGCTTGGCCTTGCGCTCCTCGATCTCCTTTTCCGCCGAACCGCCCGGAAATATTCTCGCGAGGCGCCGCAGCGCCTCGCGAAACCCGATGCGGTCGTAAAGACGATTGCGCAGCGCTCTATCGCCAGGGGTCGTCGACAGCGCCCACAGCTCGATCGGACCGAGCGTGTTGACGAGCATCTGCTCATATTTGGCGTTATCCGCTTGCAGCACTGCCAGGAACGGCGCGCCGGCGGGACCGGGTCCATGAAGGCGGTGGCGGACGATGTCGGCGCTCGCTTCGGAGAGATTGAAGCGCTGAACGATCTCCTCGGCTTCCGCGTCGTCGCCGGCCCGCAGCACGAAACGCCCTGTCGATTGACTGACGATCGCGTCGCCCATGTCGCTCAGACGCTGACTGGCGAAGCCGAGCTGAACATTGTGCTTGGGGCCTTCGCGCACATCGAGCTCGGCTTGCGCGCGGACCTGCGGACTGCCTTGCGTGCGATGCCATTCGTCATAGTCGAGCCGCTTCACCGATTCGTAGATTTCCTGAAAGCGCGGCTGGTGAAAGCCGCGCGCCTCTGCCGGCACGAATGGGAGGTAGTCGGGCTTCAGGAAGAAATTGCGCGCGATGATGTGGCGGGCGAGCATATACATCATCTCGGTCTGGCGATTGGCTGCCGCCGAGCCGGTCGGCGCGACTTCCGCGAGATCCATGACGATGATCCGCGCCGCCCCGAAATCCAGCCGCGTCGGGCTGTTCAAGGTCGGAAACTTGCGAATGACATCGTAGATATAGCGTTCGAACAGGTCCGAGGCCTGCTCCGCCGTCATCGCGATGGTGAGCTTGCCGAACATGTCCTTGACCTGGTCGGTTCGCGCCGCGCCGACCAGATCCTCCAACACAGGGACAGCGTGCCGTTGCGCCACTTCCGCGAGACGATAATCTCCGACCGCGTATAGGGCCTGCACCACGTCTCGCCAATGCGGCTCGTCATGATGCAATTCGACGCCGTGTCGTTCGATCGCCGCGTCGATGAGAGGCTCGACGCCACGCCGATAGCGCTTGGGAGACGCCCCCGGAACATCGGTGCAGAGCCGATAGGCTTCGTCGATCACAATGCCGATCATCTGATTCATGCCTTCGAAGGGCGTGCTCTGATCCGGCGGCAGCGTGATCAGCGCCAGAAAATTCTGCAAGAACGCCTTTTCGAGCGGCAGCGGATAAGCGCAGCCGACCTGCAGATCGAAGACGTTGAACTCGAAGCCCTGCGCGAATTGCATGCGCGTGTAGATCGCCTCGTGCCGGCGCTGTGGTCCCAGGGCTTCTTGAACGAGAAGCACGAAGCCTTCCGCCGAATCGCCGATATCGACCTTGCCGATCAGAGGCAGCTTCGCCCCGACCGCCCCGAGCGCGACGGAGCTGAGGCAGAGGCCGAGGTTGATCGTATTCGCCAGCACCGATTTTCCCGAACGGGGCGGCGCGACGAATGTGTCGAGCACCTGCGGCCGCTTCGAGCCGCCAGAGGGGTCATAGGGCCACATGGCGCCGTTCGGCTGGCGGAACAGCACGCTGCCTCGGTCCCAGGGTGAGGCGGTTCGTCCCCAGGGCAGCATCGCCAGCACGTCGCCGATCAGCGCCACCGACGGCGGCGCCGTGGACGCGAGCGCCAATCCCGGCACGCTGCCCATGACGCCTTCGAGTGGATCGCCGATGACGGTCGTGCCCCGGCAATTTCCCCAGGCCTCGAGGCGTTGCTTCAGTGTCGACAGTCGTAGCCGCAGCTTGCCCACTTCTCCGAACGGAGCCCAGGTCGCAAAGGACGCCCGCAGGCGAACGGCGATATGGTTGTTGTTTTCGCGCTCGCGCTTCAAATGCTCGAAGGCGCGGGTGATGTCCCGGTTGCTGGGAAACATCCACAAGAACTGCGCGCCGGCGCTCTTCAGGAGCATGTCCGAATTGCCGCCGCCCTCGATCACGAAGGAGACGCGCCAAGGGACGCGATCCTGCCCAAGCCGCGACGACAGCTCGACGAATGGCCGAGGGTCCTCCGGTCCCATCGTCATATCGACGCAGCCATAATCATAGAGGCCGATCTCCACGCGTTGCCCGTCATGGACGATTGCATCGGAGTCGAAGAAGAGATCACGGATCGCCGGCCACATCAGCGTCTCCAGGATCGGACGCTCATCCTTCTCATCCGGCCAGCGCGGACGAAAGGCGTCGCCGACCAGGGTCGGACGCCAGCCGGAACCGACCGTCTCGCGATACATGGCCTCGCGCGCGACCACCAGAGCATCATGGGCCGAGATTTCCGTCGCAGCGACGTCCAGCCCTTTCAATGAAGACACGACGCGCGAGACGAAGCCGGTGTGACGCGCCGCCATGACGTCGCTGCGCAGATGGAATTTCTGGGCGTCGCCGATGTTCGGGCATTTTTTGGCGCTGGCGGCCTGCTCCTCCTTCATCTGCTTGCGCTCTTCCTTCGTGAGCGTCGTGGCGCGCGTCCACAAGATGAAATACGCCGCCTCCCAGCGCATCATGCCGGTCCAGAGCTTTTTGCGTTCCTCGAAAATATCGCCCAGCTCCAGCCCGATCTCCTTGGCGATCTCCCGGCAGGCCGACATGTTGACGCGCTCGATCTCGACCGCCGCGAGATCGGGATCGGAGGCGTACCATCCGACGATGGCATGTCCCCTGTTCTCCAGCGTCCCGGAGATGTCGATGCGCATGGCGTTGGCCAGGCGATCGATATCGGCCCGCGTCGACATGCGGCGCATGCCGCCGAGACGCAGGAAGCTCACATAGTCGCCGTGCTTGGTGACGAGCGCGTCGCCATGCGAGGCTTCGATATCGCAAAAGCTCGCGAGGGGCTGCTTGGCCATCAACGACATCGCGGCGAGCCCGCGGGAAATCCATTGGAGCATGTTCTATCTCCTCAAAATCGAAGCGAGCCTCTCCCTGACGAGCAAGCGCGGATAAATGTCGCGGCCGTCGACGAAGTATCGTCCGAGCGACAGCAGGCGTGCGCCGCCGAGCAGCTCGTGACGACGGGCGTAAGAGCCCGGCGAGATCATCGACAGCGCTTCCGCGAGATCGCGCGGCGACGATGTTCCGATCCGCGCTTTCGCGATTACGCTGCGTTCGGCGAGCGCGGCATAGGCGGACGCCGCCGCGAGCAGCTGCTCGGAACAGTTCGGGGGAAGCGGATCGAGAGGCCAGGACACGGATTTTCCATGCGCAGCGAAAGTCGAATGCACGCGATGGACGAGGGCGTTGAGAGCGCCTTGGGTAAATTCCGGCGCCCAGATCAGGACCGCCTCGTGGTCGATCTCGGAGCAGTCGAGATTTTGCGCGAGGTGGCACAATGCGCAGCTCGAAGGATCGTCGGAGGCGTCCTGCAACGTCGCGGTCGAGCTTTCGATTTCGCAACCGCAATGCGCGCAGCGTGTCGGGAATGTTCGCGCTCGCGACTTCGCCATTGGCCGTGCGCCATGGTTCAGAGCCGATAGTGAAAGAGTGAGCATATCGACGCGCCGATCCTCGATATCGATGCGCCCTCGCCGGTCTTCGGCTGTGAAACCGAACGACCGGCGAGGGCCATCATTCTCTTGCGTCCCCGCCGCATTGCGCCAGCGAGGAACGCGAGAGCGTTGGACATCACTGGAAGGTGATGACGCCGGCCTGGTCGGACACTTTCGCGCCGGCGCCCGTGGTCGTGTAGGAGGCCTTCTGGATCCAGTTGCCTCCCGCCACGAACAGGCCGGTCAGCACGAGGCCCGTGAGACCGGCCGCGACCTTCCCGCTCTCGCGGTTTTCCGGCTGTCGGCTCTGCCACAGGAACCAGACGCCCGCGATGAAGGTCACCAGTGCGGCGACATACATAGCGGTCGAGCCGGCGAAGCCGCCGGCGGTCGAGAACTCCTTCGAAATGCTCTGCACCTGCGAGCCGAGCGTCTGGCCAGCCGCCTGAGCAAAGGCGCTCGTCGCTCCGAGAGAGACGGAGAGCGCCGCGCCGGCGAGCAAGGACGACACATGGGATTTGATTTTGGCGATGGTCTGCAAGTTCATCTCCTTCGATTGAGAGAGCGCCTCACGCCCTCGAAAAAAAGATTCGGACGAAGCTGTGCGGATATCGAGCGTCGCGTTCGCGCGCCGAAAATATTTTTTTCGCCTATCGCTGCCGAGCGAAGAGATGGGCGATCGCGAACAGCCACACGCCGGGGTTCATCGCGATCCCCCAAAACAAACCCTTCGCGACCTTCTCGCAGATGGTTGTTCCGGGCGCCGCGAGGCGATGGAGGAACCGCCTCAATGCGGGACTCCGAGGAGAAGCGCGCTCATTCCAGCGAGGCCGACAGCCGGAACTATTGCGATGTCGGCGAGCCGGTATTTACGTGCATGGGAGAGAAAGTGGCGCGCCAAACTTACGAACGCCAACAGATAGACAGCGCAGCTCACGAACGTCGCTAGCACGAGATAGAAGCTCATCGTCATGGCGAAGCGCTCCACCAGCTCCTGCCGCTCAGCGAGATCGAGCAGGTTGTGACCGACAGTCCGAGCCCCGCCATCGAAAACAACCACGAATAGAACAACGCCCAACCGACCAAGGTGATCACGATTGGAAGCTGCATCAGCTTCTCGACAATCTGCATGATGTTTTCTCCACCGCGTCGCGAATTCGAGTCGACGGACGCCCTCGACGGTTCACGTTCGAAATACGGAAACCAGCCATGTCGCGACGGTCACGACGTTGATGAGCATGATCCCGAACACGAACTGCACGCCGCAGCCGCCGGGACTGCGATTGCTGCGGCCCGCGATTACCGCATTCCAGGTCAGCATCGCGAAAAAGCAGGACATCGCGCCGACCGCCTGAAAGAACCCCTGGAACAACGTCACGATATTGACGACGGCGTCGCCAGGAGTTTGTCCCAGGATATTTCCGTTGACGGTCGGCGCCGTGTAGCTCGTCAACGCCCCGATCGACACTTGCAGATTGGTTCCGGCCGTATTGTTCGCCATCGTCAGGATCGACGGAAACGAGGCGAAGGCGCCCGAGAGGACGAGCGCCACGAACGGAACCCAAGGACGGCCGCGATAGGGATTGTGGCTCTGCGCCTGCGTCCAAAATCCCCATCCGGCCGACATGAACAGCGCGAGCGCCGTCAGATAACAAAAGGTCGGCAACAAAATCGCGATTGCGTTGCCGATCTCTCCCGCGAAATTGACCAATCCTTGCACGTCAGCCCCCTCCTACCGAATGCCGGAAAGCCGACCCGCTCAGCGGATCGGCCCCTTCTCCGTCTGCACGACCCATTCGGTTCCGCGCTGGCTGATCTTGGTGACGCGCCCATAGCCCGGCACATGCGCTCCGATCCCGATTTGCAGCGGGGCGATCTCGTCTCCACTGCGATCGAGCTCGGCCAGCATGGCGAGGCCCGGCGACGCGGCCTGCACGCGATATCGGGCGGGCGGCGTGGCGGCGTCGGGCTCGCTCTTCGTGGACGAGGACGCCGGGACGACGCCCTTCATCGCGGCCGGCCGCGCGGCCGGGGGCGGGACGGGTGGGCTCGCTTGTTCCGGTGGGGATGTCGGAGTGGCTTTCGCCGCGTCGAGCGAGCGTTGGGCCTCGCCGAGGTTCAAGCGCCGTTCGAAATCGTTCAGCTTCGCCTCGATCGCGCGCGCCGATCTCTTGTCGCTGTCCTGCAGAGTGGCGATCTCCTCTCTGGTGTGGCGCACCAATGTCGAGAGCTCGGTGATCATGCCGAACAGTCTCGTTTCCATCTCCAGCTGCTTCTCTTCCGCCTTGACGGGCGCGTCCGGCGGCAATGACGCGACGCGCTTGACTCCCTCCTCCCTCGCCTTCGCGGGAGCTTCGCTCACCGTAAAGGGCGTCGCGGTAGCGACCGGGGCGGCGACCGAAGCGGGCAGCGCCGGCGGCGGCGCGGCCATCGACTTTGCGGCGACGACAGGCGCGGCTTTCGGGCCAGCGGTCGGCGGTCGTACGCCGACTTCTCCTACGACAACTGGCGCCGCGGCAGCGGGGGCGGCGACCGCGAACGTCCCGCTCGGCGTCTTGCGGTTCTCCTGGTCTTTTTCTTTCTCGGGGCTCCAGAACGCTTGGACCTCCTCCGCGATCTTCTGAGGAGGCGACGTCGCCGGCATTTCCAAGGTGCGCTCGACGCGCTCGTTCAGCGGCACAGCAGCGAGTTTCGACGCCGGAGCCATGAGCCCGGCGTCGACGCCTTTCTCCGTCACCCCGCCCTCGAAGGCTCCGCCATTCGGCAAAAGAGCGACTGCGGCGATGGCCGCGACGCCGAGAGCCGCGAGAGAAACCGAAGTCGCGAGCTTGTAGCGTTCGAACGGATCGAAGAAATTCGTCCGCGCCTTCTTTTCGTCGGCGCGCAGAGCCGGATCAGACTCGGCGACATGCGGAGCGTTCGGATCGGCGTCCGTGTCGGACAATGTCTCCTTTGCCTCCGTGTCGTCGGGCTTCCCTTGGCGACCGAGGAATTCCGTGCGGATGCGCGCGAAGCCGGTCGCGATCGACGCGGCCAGCGTTTGCTTGTCAGAACCCTTGTCCTCCTGGGACGAGGGCTTGGTTGGCGCCGTCTCGGCGTCGGACTCCGGTAGGCCCAGCGCGAGCCCTCGGGCTTCGTCGCTTTCGACGAAATGTAGATTGGCGGCGACATCGCTCATTGGTGTTCTCCTACTTCGTGTTGAGACTCGCGGGATCGACGCTCGCCATCTCCGGCGCCGCGGCGACATTGGACAAGAAAATGACGCCGACGCCCGCATTGGCGGCGAGGAAGACGGTCGCGCCCTTCGGCGTTTGCTGGTGCAGCGTCTGGCCGATTTGTGCAGCCGCCGCGCCGCCGGCGATGCCCGCCTGCTGTCGGAAATCCAGCTTGCCGTAGCTCTGGATCATGCCGCCGAACGGCGTGTAGCCGATCGTCGAGTTCGACAGCGCGATCGCCTGGCCGAGACCGGCGACGAAAGCGGCCGCCGTCGGCAAAGCGAAGCGCTCGATGTAGTGCTGATCGACGCTGGTCGCGACGGCGGTCTCCATGCTGTCCGGCGCGATCACCAGGCCTTGCACGTTTATCGTCTGCCCGTGGTGCTCGACCGAATTGATCCGCACAATGAGTCGCTCGGTGTCGCCGAACAACGCGCCGACCGCCTGGTTCTTGGAGAAGGTCCCGATCATTCGGTCGCCCGCCAGCGGTCCCGTGTCCGCCTGCAGGACGATCGGTCCCCCCGTGTCGGAATTGACCGAGAGCACCGTATGGGCGTAGACGCCGCGCCCTGCCGGGACCAAGACGTTTTCCGCCGCGCGTTGCTGTTGTTGCGCCGGCGGCGCCGAGCGCGTGCTCGCGGCGCGTTGTTCGATGCGGTTGCCCTGCCCCGGCGCGAGATCGTCTCGGACTTCCGTGGCCGGCGCCAGCACCAGATCCGTGCGCGGCGGCCGTCCTTCCCACTGCTTGAACAGATCGCCCACCGCCTGCCGGAATTGCTCGTCGTTCGCTCCAGCGCTCGCGTTCGTGCTCGGGGGCTCGCTGGCGGCGATTTGTTCGACGCGCGCTTCCTCTCGAGGTCTTTCGGGCGGGACGTAGATCGGCGCCGGCTCTGGCATCGGGACCACTGCCGGCTCGGGTGGAGGCTCGGACTCGGCGACCTCCTCGGGCTCGCGCCGATCGACGAGCCGCAGGGGCGCCGCGGCAGGCAGGGGCGGCGTATAGGACGCCCCAGACGCGAGCGCTTTGTCCGCTTGGCTCTGCGCATGTCGCTTCAGCAGCGCATCCTGCGCCGGATTGCTGTGCATTCCGCCCGGCAGCGGGTCGACCTCCGGCATTTTGGCGACCGACGATTCCGGCGGCGTCGGATGCGTGATCGACGAAACGCCGACGAGCAGCGCGGTCATCGACACGCCGACCACCGCGATGGTGACAATCCGAGCCGGGCCGCCCCGGCCGCCTCGATTGAACTCACGGAGCTGCGACAGCAGCGGGATTTTCGAAAAGAGATTGGACACTCAATCCTCCGTCAAAGAGGCCGAGACGGTGCGTCCCTGATGGGAGAGCAGCACGACCGGCGTAGCGGGAAGCTGGTAGACAGTGAGGCCCCCTTCGGCGGCCTCGGACGCCGTCCATTCCGGGGAGATCAAGGTGAGACGCGTGCGCAGATAGACGCGATCGCCGAGCCGCCAGGCGCGCAGCTCGTCTGGAGAGACGCCTCTGACCGACATTGGCGTCGCCTCGGCCGGCGGAACGCCGTCGAGCATAGCGGTGAGGAACGGGGCCGCCGTATCCGGCGCGTTCGCGCGAACGGTCCCCGCCTTCGCATTTGGCCCTCGTTCCGCCACCTGGATCGAGATATCGGCGTCGTAGCGGGCGCCCCCGCCGATCAGCAAGAAGCTGATCGGCTTCGGAGCGCCCTGCAGCGTCACCACGAGGCCGCCGCGCGGCTGCAGCGACATCGGCGTGATCTCCAGGACATTCGATCCCTTCGCGGGCGTGCAGACATAAAACCCCGTGGCGGCGACCGCCGGGCCGCTGGCGTTCGGCCCGGTGTTACAGTTGCCCCCTTCCGTGACGGCCGCCGGATTGCTGTTCGTGTCCCATTGGATCGGCCACGGCTCGCCGGTGCGGTCGAAGAAGGAGAGCGCGGTCGGATAGCCCTTGACGGTCTGAATGATGTTGACCGCCTGCCCCGGCGTGAACGAGACATTGACGCGCCGGCTCGCCGGCGCCGCGAACTCCGTCGTCGCCTGCTCCTGCGCGCGCTTGTTGTCTCCGAAGCGCTTGCCCAGATCCCGGATCATTCCGGGCGTCAGAGGAATGAAGTTCGCGGCTCGATCGGCCGATCCCGACGCCTGCGCGCCGCCGCCGTCCGCAGCTCCAGGAATGCTCGCCGATTGCTGCGCGAGACCTGGCGAAACAGGCGCCAACAGCACGACTGCCGCGCCGAATAATATGCGTTTGTTCAGCATCTTTTCGTCCTCGTTGCTATTGGCGAACCGCCACGAGCTCGTCGATCTCCAACCCGTCCGGTCGATCCTCGTCGTTCGTTCTCGTGACGAGCGCTTTGATCACGAGATTCTGCGTGATGTTCTGCTGACTGTTCTGGCAGGTCTGAACGATTGGAACCTGGATGCGGTAAGCGAGCGCTCCCGCGATCGTGGCGACTTCGCTGATGACGGCGGCGCGCTGCGCCTGCGCGTAGCAGAGCAGCATCGACCGTTTCATCGTGTCGAAATTCTTGGTGTCCATCACGCTGGTGGCGAAACTGTTCCAGCCGCGCTTGGAGAATTTTCGGCTCGCAGCGGAAAGTTGCTGCGGATAATCATTGTAGTTGATGTTGTAGGGCGCGAGCGCGGCGCGCGTCGACCAATCGAGCAGCTGCGCGTCGTCGACGATCGGCGTGTCGAGCGCCGTGACCTCGCGCGTCTTCCGTCCGTCGATCACAAAATATTTCGGGGTCGGCGGATGCGTCCACAGATAGGCGTCGTGGACGACGAAGACCGTCGCCAGCAGCGACGATCCGATAGCGAGGCCGATGGCTTTGGATAGAAGAGACGCCTGAAAATCCGGATCGGACAATCGGCGATTGATTGCGGCGTGTTCGTTTTGCATGAGGCCATCCCTCTCGAAAAGATTCGACGTCGACGATCATCGAGAGGGTGTGTGCGAATATGAAGCGACAAATTATCGATGCACGACGCACGCCCTCTTTCGCGAAACACAGTGTCACGACGACGCGTCGCGATGCGACGCCGCGTGATCGTCGCGATTGAACGATATTCGTTCGTTCTGCGAATCGCCTGACGCGCGCACCCGCGCACAACGGCTCACGCGAAGCGCTTGCCATTCGCGCAAAAGCCTGCGCGCGAGAGCGCGGCGATCTATCGGTCGGCTAGGGGCAAAATCGCCTATATGTTCATGTCGAACGGTTTCAGCAGGCATTTTACGGCGCGCAGGCTCACGCCCCTGCGAATCTCGATGCCGGCCGCCAACGCATCGTCGTTCCGCTTTTGCTCGGCGGCCGCCGCGTCGGCCGCACGCTTGCCGATCCCCGCATTTCGTCTTCTCTCATTGCTCATATGAGCGCGGGAGGGGCGATGATCTCCGGGCGCACGGAATATCAGGCACCCCGTCACGCTGCACGCAATCGGGATCCACACCTTCAAGGCCTCCTCATATCGCTGCCGATCGAAGGTGGAGTTGATTGCGGTCTTCGAGCTGAGATGCGTCCGATCGACGTAGCTGCCTATGCAAGTACGGCTGAACCCCGTCGCTTCTATTATCGCGGCCTTGCTCATTCCGCCCAGTATCGCGATAGCCGTGGTGATGACATTCTTCAGGGCGGGATGGCCCTCCACGTCCAAACCGGCCGGTAGTCGGTTCGCGATAAAGTCGTCGATCGCCGCAGACCACTCCGGTTGCGCCTCCGGCGACAAGATCGAAGGCGTTACTTTCCGGTCCGTTGCCTGCTTTTTCTTTTTGGCGGCGACGAACCGGCTCTTTTCTTTCGGCTCAGAGGGGCGATCGGTCGGAGGCGTCGTGAGCGACGGATTCGCCGGTTCCTCTTGCGGCGCCGGCATTTCCTGCGTCGCCGCCGCTTCCATCACCAGGCAATCCATAGGCGTCGATGAAACGTCCGGCGGCGTCTGCAAGATTTCCGATGTCTCTCGGGGCGCCGGCGTCGCGAATGCTTCGGGGGATTGTTGGCGTCGTGTTCGCTTCAGGTTTCCCGTAGCAGGCGCCGCGCGTCGCGTCGGCAAGCCGATCCGGCGGCGCTTTCCATAGAGCGAACCCGCGGATCGTCCGAGCAATTCGGCCAGCGCCGGGACATGGACGCCACAAGTCCATCCGACGATGAACAGCGTGTGATCCATCAGCGACCACGCATTTTTTCGTGGTCGGAATGGCTTTTCGAGTTGATCCAGGCCGATGGGAATCCCGCGGCTGGAGATTTCGTCGAGGATGGTCGTCCGCGCAGAGCCCAAATAGGCTGCGATGGCGTCGACGCCGAGTCCTGCGCTCAACATGCCTTCGATGAGGCCCTCGGCGCCAGCCAATTCTCGGCCCAACAGCGCCAAAAGCAATCCCGCCTCATTGGGCGTGGCTTTGAAAAGGTGTGTTTCGAATGAACGGTCGCAATCGAGCATGGCGTCTGCTCCGGCGGTATCCGGGGCAGACTATGCATATTCTCGAGAGTGTCAACTCCCGATAATGATATTTCTCTTCCGCCGCCGTTCAGCGGGAGGGTCCGCCTCCCTTTTTTTGCGCCTTCAGATGTTCGGTAATCCTCTCTTTCACCGCGGACATGTTCTCCAACTCCTTGAATATCGCGTCGTCCTGTTCGCGACGGAGATTCAGGATCTGCCCCAATTTTTCAAGTTGATACACAAACCTCGTCAATGACCTATCCGACAGCTGACCGTCGCGATCGGTGTCCGAGAGCAAGTCTTCGATCGGCACACCGAGTGCCTCGGCCACCCGCCTAAAAACCGTCAACGTCATGTTCTGACGCCCACGTTCGACGAGATAAATGTAGGAAGAACTGAGACTGCCTGCCGCCTCTCCGAGGTCTTTCTGGGTCATCCCAGCGTCCGTCCTTATCTGTTTGACCCGCCGACCGATTTCGACAAGGAACGGATCATCTCCGAGAGAATCGTCATTCCCGCCTGCGACTCCTTTGCTTTTTGCCATACTCGCCTTCCCCAGCTGTCCAGACTAGCGCGCCACGACTGATCATATTCGGCCGATGGCCGTTTTTCCCTGGCAACACCCCAATTCGATTCGATTGAATTCTACATTTCGATTTCCGTCGTCATTCGCACACACCGATAACATGCTTCGCGGCTCACAAAGGAGTCGTACCCTATGCGAGCCCCGATTATCCTCCCAATCCTGCTTATTGTGACCATGTCGACGCCGGCCGACGCCGATTTCGCAATGCTGCCGTCCGAAAAAGGCGAGGCCTCACCGGCGCCGCCGGCCGGCGACACCCCCAGACCGACCGAGAAAAGGGCGAAGCTCCGCAGGGAGCCGAAGCCGACCCCAGCCCCAGCCCGTGGCTTCGGAAAGCAAATCCCCCTCTCCTTCGCAATACGCCAAATCGTCCCATCCACGGTCACGGTCAGGTTCGCCCACGAGGCCGATCGAAACGCCCTCGTCGATTGGCGCGGCGGACGAGCATGGCCGAGCGTGCTCGGCGACGCGATCCGTTCTCTCGGTCTCCGCGCGATCGTTCGTGAGCGCGTGGTTTCCATCACCCATCGATAAATCGGCTCGTCATTCGCGCACAACGCTTCGATCCTGCCGTCAAGCGGAAAAGGAGACCGAATGCCAGATCTCGTCACCACGCAAACTGGTAGCTGGCTCGATCCGAGCCAGCTCGATCTGCTTAGCGAGCTGCCCGAGGCGGCTCGTCGAGCCGAGTTGGATCCGAGCGTCGAGTCGGCGGTCGTCGCGCTCGGCGTCGCCCTGGACGACGTCGCGGCGTTCGACCCGCCACGCTTCGCGCGATGCATTCGAACAGATCCGGCTCGAACCTTGTTCCAGTCCGTGCTCGCGCAGCTCGGGAGTGAACGCCTCGTGCGCATGCTCGATTGGTTGACGGAACCCGACAAGCCGAACCGGCAAGCGATACTCGCCGCCCTCTTCGCGCCCGAGGCGGGAGACGCTTCCGACGCGATCCGTAGAGCGACGCGATTCGCGAGCAGAAACGCGCTGCTTCGTCGCATCACCGCCCAACTTCGCATTCGCTCTCTCGCCCTCTGCGCGATGGAGCGCCATCGAGACAAATACAATCAAAGGGAATTCTACCGATGAGACGAACGATCATCTCGGCAACCGTTTCGATTGCCCTTTCCACCACCGCTCTGGCGCAAACCGCGCGGCCGTCCGGTTCTGCCGGCGCGTGCGGCACGCTCTATCAACAGGCCGCCAGCGCCGCATCGGCGCGGATCGCGGCCGACGACAAGGACATTGCACCGCCCCAAACCGTCAAGTCGCTCACCTGTCTCGACAACATTCTGAAGGGCGTCGGCCTCAACGTCGTGGTCAATCTCCTCGACCCTACGAATCTATTCAACGCCATCGAAGGCCAGCTCTGCAACGCAGTCACCAACGCGTGGAAAAAGGCGCTCGGCAGCGCGCAATGCGGCATCACGCTGAGCGGCTTCAATCTCGGCGCCTTCAACTTCGGCGGAAGTCTCGGAGGCGGGCTCTCCTGCCCCAAGCTGAGCTTCGGCGGCGGAGGGCCGCCCATGGGCTACATCGGCATCGGCGGGGCCGGCGGCAGCGGCAGTCTCTACGTCAATGGCTCCGGGCGTGCGCCGACCGGGTACGCGCTTCCCAACTCGATCGGCCTCTGGTGAGGAACAAATCCTATGAACAAGACATCTCATCTTCTTTCCGCGACGACGGGCGTCGTCATCGGCGCCATCGTCTTCGGCGCCGCCCCCGCAAATGCGCAATTGGCTGTCGTCGACGCGACGTCGATCGCCGTTCAGCAGGCGCTGCAAAAGCTTCAGGACCAAGCCAATAGTTTCTTGAACACGATCACGAGCCAGCTCGGCCTGAGTGGTCCGCTCGCGAGCCTCCTCGGCTCCAGCACCTATGGTGACGTCACCACCCTGCTCCGTCAGGGATTTACCCAAAACGCCAATTACGCGAAAGCGCAGGTCTCCGCCCAACGACAGATCGCCGACGCGTCGAATATCGCGATGGCGCGATTCGAACGCGACAAGCGAAACGCCCTGATCCGTGACGAGCATGTCGTCAGCCCATTGCATTGCGCTCATCTCGACAATGGCCAGACGATCACGGTCGGCGCGGGGCAATCGTGGAAAGTCGCCGCGGCTATCCAGACCGTCGCCGACCAACGCGGGGAAGCGGCGAAGGGAACGCCCTCCTATTATGGAGCCTCGCAGGCCGTCGAAGCGATCAATATGCTGCACTATTCGCGATACTGTTCTGCGGACGAAGCCGCCGCGGGCCTCTGCAGCGCTTCGCAACGGGAAAACGCCGACCAGCGCGCCTCGTCGCTGTTCGGCACAGGCACCTATGATGGCCAGGACGGCGTCAATTCCGCCAATGATTTCGTCACCCATCTGATCCAGCCCATCGTGCCGACGGCGCAGCGCGGCGGGCAAATGACGTCGCTCGTCGCGAAGGAAGCGTCGGTCCGTCGCCGTCAATACGAGTCGCGCATTTCGCTGGCGCGCAGCGTGCTCAATGAGGTCCTCGCCGCGCAGTCGCCGTCGATTCCGCTCAACGCCGCGCAGAAGCAGCAGATGCAGAACGAAGGCCTGACCGCCGTCGACACCGGCTCCTGGGTGCAAGCCCTCCAGCTCGACGTGCATCGCCGCTACAGCGACGTCAATTGGGCGGCGCAGTTGCAGAGCATGACGCCCGCCGCGGTCGAACGCGAAATCGCCAACGAGCTCGCCGTCACCAATTACCTGCTCCTGGAAAACTACCGGATGGCGATGAAGAACGCGAGCGTCAACGCAACGACGCTGGCCGCCGTCGCCGAACGCGACCTTCAGACCCTCAAGCCCGCCGTCGAGCTGCCGACTCCGAACCTCTCCAACTGATCGACCCATGCTCTCCATCACACGAATTCCTTCTCCATTTCTCTGCTCCACGAGGCTAGAATTCCATGCCGACCGAACCCGAGAATTCCTCCCACAAGCCCGATCCGACCTCTGCTTCTGAAGACCGGCGCGTCGACGCGCCCAACGCGCAACATGTCGAGGAGCTCCGCGCCGAGCTGAACGGCGCCATGAACCCACGCGAACGCAAAGCCATCAGCGAAGAGTTGACGCGCGCTCGCGACTATCTGTCGACGGTCGATCTGCTCGCTCGGCTCGAGGAACATCGGCCCCAGATCGAAGCGCGCGATCCGCAGCTCGCCGGCCGGATCGACCGCGTCGCCGACACGTTTCTGGATAATCCGCACGAGCGGCTCCGTGATCCCAACTTCAAGACGGATCTCGCCTACGCGCTTCAGGATGCGGAAAAGCTCGTCGAACCGCTCCGCGTCGACAGGAATCTGCGCGATGAGCTCACGCAACTCGCCGCGTCGAGCCCCGGGCTCAAGAACGAGCAGATGCGCAGTCTTCTTCAAAAAACCGAGACGCTCGACGACCCTGATCTCGTCGCGCGCCTTCGCGAGAAGGCGGCGGAAATCGCCGCCAAATCGAATCAGGCGACGAAGGCCGTCCAGGGCGAAATATTCGCCCTGTCCTTCGAGGTGCTGGAGGCCAAGCGCCGAGAGCCCGCCGTAGCGCCGTCCGCCAGCAGTCCGATCGGCTCCGAGTCCGCTACGGCGAAGGCCTCTCTCGGGGACGTCGAACCGCCGTCGTCTGCTTCCGAAGCCGCAGCGGACACGGGGATCATTGCCGCGAGGCAGGCGGAGATCGCGGCCTTCGACGATCCCGCCGCTCCCTCGTGGTCCGTGACGTCCAGCCGTCCTTCGCCGGATCCCGAGGGGCCATCCGAGGCCGAGAGTTCGCGAACCTCTCCCGCGGCCGCCGACGATCTTCGCCACACTGCGCCCGTTGCCTCTACCGCGGCGCCGTCGGAGGCGAACGAAGCATCGGCCGCCGAGCCGGCCGAACAAGCCGCAGACATGCAGTCGACTCCTGCGGACAAAGCCAAAATCGAGATCGCGGCCTTCGACGCTTCGTCTCCATCGGCGGCGCGCCCTTCGACCACGTCCGAGCCGGTCCGGGACGTAGCGAACCCGCAGCCGAAATCTCCCCAGGCTGCCTCTCTCCAAACGCCTGCTTCGGCTGCTGGAGGCGCGGCGGCGGCTTCGACGCCGGCCAATGACGACCGCAATCTCGCCGCCTCGGCCGCACGGCCGGCCTCTCCGGCGACGTCACCGAAGGCTCCTGAGCCGCCGGAGAGGCCGGAGGAGACCGATCCCACCACGAAACATGAAGTGCAAATCGTTCAGGAAAAGCTCGTCGTCGGCGGCGTGTTCGGAAAGGCGCTCGGAGTGGTCGGACGTTCCGCCAGCGCCATCGGCCGAATTCTCGAGGCCGCCACGCCGTCTGCCCAAGCAGCGTTGCAGCAAGGCCCCCAACAGCCGCGCGAACCGTCGGCGCGTGAGAAGCAGGCAAACACCGAAGACGTCCAACGGCGCCTGCAGAACTTCGAGAACACGCGCATGCAATCCAAACGCAACGACTCGATGCTCTATGCCGCCGATGCGTCCGGGCGTGCGGCCCTCGACGCGATGGGCGCTCTTCGAGACGCGCCGGGAGCCGCGATCCTCAATCGCATTCAGGACGCCGCCGCCAACAATAGGGGCGGCATGAATGCTGTGATCGAGGGGATGAAGGCTGGCGGCCCGTTCGAAGGATTGCGCAAGCAGCTCGATGTCGCCCTCAACGATAATAGCGCGTTCGGCGCTGCTTACGATCGAGCCGCTGATGCGCTCGTTCGCTATGGGAGTGATCGTGAACGAATTGTTTCGGCTCTAGGCTCCCATCCAAACTCCTCGAACTGGAACGAGCATTTCAAAAAGCTCGATACCGCCGTCGGTGAGGCTGCTTCCGTTCTGCCAAAGAAAGAGGGCGACGGCAGCATGCTGGAGCATCTCGGCGAAAAGGCCCGTGAGATCGTCGAAAAAGTGCTCGAAAAAATCAAAGCCGTCTTCCACCGCGATCCCGAAGCGCGGCCCTCTCCGAGCCCGGGACCCTGACGCCTTTTTGCTTCCCGAAATCGCTTTGCCCGATCGACACGCGAGGACATCATGTCACGCCGAATCTTTCCCACCCTCTCGATCGCCCTCATCGCCATCGCTTGCGCCGCGCCGGCGATCGCTCAATCCGCCACCCCGGCGGCGCCGAACTACGACGTCAGCTGGACCGCCCTCGATCCCGGTCAGGACTGGGCGGCCGAAGTGATCAAGGCGGTTTTCCCGATCAACGGCAGCAGCTGCAACGGCGGCGCGCAATCCGCGACATGCACGGGCTCCGCCGCCACCGTGATCGGTGAGCTGCTCGGGCGCTTCACCGGCTTCTCCATGGCTCTCGGCATGTTCTACGTGTGCTATTTGACCATCTGGAATATCTATCGCACCGCCGAGACCAGCAATCTCCTCACCAATGCGATGACCTCGATGTTCGTGGTGCGGATCGGCTTCGCGGCCATCATGATGTTTCCGATCACGTCCGGCTTCTCGATCGGCCAGGCCGCCGTGGTCCAAACCTCCATGTGGGGCATCGGCATGGCGGGATCGCTCTTCAAAGTCGCGATCAAGGCCATCGGGCCGGATGCGATGGTCATCGCCACTCCGATCATCCCCGGCACGAAGAACATCGTCCTCGGCGTCCTGGAGAATGAGCTCTGCCGGGCCTTCGTCAATGAAGCGACCGCCAATCCGCAAATCGCGCCGGCGCCGACCCCGACGCTCGTCTCCGGCGCGACCACATGGGCCTATTCACTGTCCCCCGGCAATCAGACGGGTTCGCCGAGCTGCGGCACGATCACAGTCAACCAGCCCACCGGCGCGCAGCAGCCGATCGCTGGCGTCAACACCGACATGACCGCCAAGCAGAAGGAAATTCTCCAGAAGGTCATCACATCGGACATTCGTCCCGTCGCCGAGAGCGTCGCAAAGAACTATTGGCAGACGAAGCAGACCTCGGCGCTCACCCCATTGCTGGCCGCCTATCAGAAGGCGACCCGCGATTACACGCAGCAGCTCACCGCCGCCGCCAGCGACATTCAGAAGCAGCTGCAGAACGCCATCAAGCCCCAGGATGCGCGCGCGGGAAAGCTCGGCCTCATCAACAATACGACGACAGACCTATCGACGCTCGGGTGGGCGTCGGCCGGGTCCTATTATCTGACCTTCGCTCAGTTGAACGGCCGCACGCTGTCCCTGCTCAACGACCTGCCCATCGTCAACGGCCCGAGCTACAGCGGCTGGAGCAATGCGCTCAAGACCGATCTCGCCCCGCTCATCCAGGCTAGCGACAATTTCCTCGCGCAGCTTCGCACCTATGTGAACACCGCCGATGGCGCCAACCCTCCGACCGGCAACGCCGACACTTTCGGCAACGCCGCGGCTCGTGAAGGCGGCTCCTGGGTCGAACGGGTGTTTCGTTCGATCAATCTCAACGAGCCGCTGTTGAATTTTATCGCCAACAGCATCGGCCCGACATCGAACCAATGGTCCGATCCTTTCGGCTCGCTCATCACCCTCGGCCAATACCTCATGACTGCCTCGCTGACCGCCTTCGGCCTGGCGATCGCGGCCTCGTCCGGGACGGTTCAGACGGGAGCAGCCGCCTTCTCGCTCCTGACCGGAAATTTTGCCGGGCCGCGGCCGCGGCAGGACTGGCCACGGTCTCGGACGTGTTCAAGGCGCTGTTGACGCCTTGTTCTTCGGTCTTCTGGCGCTCCTCATTCCCGGCATCATGATCGCCTATGTGCTCCCGCTCATTCCCTGGGTCATGTGGATCGCCGGCGTGACCGGCTATCTGATACTCGTGCTCGAGGCGGTGATCGCGGTTCCACTCATGATGGTCGCGCATATGACCTTCGACGCGAGGGCCTGCACGGCCGCGCCATTCAGGTCTATGAACTGCTGTTCAATGTGCTCTTCCGGCCGGTCCTGATGCTTCTCGGTCTCTTCGCCGGATATTTCGTGTTCTCGTCGGTCTCATGGCTCATCCGCATAAGCTTCGGTGTCGCCGTGCATTTAGTTCTCGAAAAGGGCTGGTTCGTCACCAATCTGATCGGGAGGTCGTGCTCCTTGCGATTTTTGTTTTGCTGCATATCGTGGTCGCGATCAAAGCCTTCGGATTTGATCTCGCTCATCCCACATCATGTGCCGAAGGATGCTCGGCTTCTCGCCGGCCAACCGCGTCGATATGGACGAGTTCAGCAAGGCGGCCGCATGGACCGGCACGCGAGGAACGCTGCGCACGATCGATCACTATGCGAGAAGTCGGCTGTCCGACTCGGCAGGACAAAATGTCGCGAATGATGTAGGATCGTCGTCAATCCCTGCGCTTTCCGCTCCGCGAAAGGGTATTACCGGCCCGCCAATAGCTCGACGAAAAGTGGGGGCGTGGACTCGACCTTGAGCGCACAAACTGACGTTGGAGATCATAATAAGGAGGCCTGAGATGAGTGACGATGACGAGCCCGGCTCTGGAGGCGGCCTTCTCTGGTATGAGGTCGGGCACT